>JBBQML010000067.1:0-11797 GCA_038328885.1 Verrucomicrobiota bacterium
TCGATAAACTCGGACCGTGCCGCCCCACGGCGTGTCGGTTAACTCTCGGTAACATCCCCGCGGCTGCGCCGGCAACCGGAAATTGGCCAGCGGCTGCCTCTAGCAGCCCGTTGAAAAAGTCTGGCAGCCGCCCGGAACAACGCAAAGGAACCCCGAAAAGCCAATGAATGCGCCGTGTCACCACGGCGGCTACGAGACCAACCAGGGTAGCCGCCGCGGTGACGCGGCGCCAACTGGCTGGTTGAACCTGCAGGATCCAACGCCGGCAGCGGCAGCCGACAGGCGAACTGAGGACGGCGAACGTGGTTGAAACCCGGGTACCAGCGCCGTGTCACCACGACGGCTACGAGAGAAGGGGGCTTCTTGAAGTCTGCTAGGCGACGAATTCGCCGGTCTCACCGGAGGACGGCGGAGGCCCGGCAGGCCCTCCCGGCAGGGCATACTTGCGGAGGTACTTCAGGGCGACGTGCAGGTCGTGCGGCAGCGGACTTTCAAAACGTACCATTTCCCCGGTGATCGGATGTGGCAACTCCAAGGCGGACGCGTGCAGGGCCGTGCGTGCGAGCAGCGGGCGCTCCTCACGCCGTCGCGGAGGCCGGTACCCGGGCTTGAACTCGGACAGCCAGAGTGGCTTGCCACCGTAAACACGGTCCCCGACCAGCGGTTGCTTCACCCACCAAAGGTGCGCCCGGATCTGGTGGGTTCGACCGGTAAACGGACGGCATTCCAACCAGGTGTACCCGACGAAGCGTTCGCGGACCTGGAACATCGTGCGACTTCGCTTGCCGTACTGCTGGTCCACCCGCATGACCCCGGGTCGGCCCGGATGCGGGGCGAGGCGGGCATCGACCTCGAACGCATCCTCGTAAGGGGAACTCTGCGCGAGGGCCAGGTAGGTCTTGTGCGGCCGCTCCTCTCCAAACTGATTCACGAGGCGGGTGAGCGCCTCCTTGCTCCGGGCGAGCAGCAACACCCCCGAGGTGTCGAAATCCAGCCGGTGCGCGTTGGCGAGGTAACTGAGACCGAGCTCCCGCGCCCACGGCACCGCCCGGGCAATGTGCGAGTGCAGCAGCTTCATCAGGTTCGGCCTCTCCGCGTCGTAACGATCAGGCGAGGTGAGCAGGCCCGAAGGCTTTTCAATGGCCAGGAGGTGGTCATCGAAATAGAGCACCGGCACTTCCCAGTACTCCTTGGTCGCCGGCGACGACAGTTTGAGAACGCCGGGTCGGGTCGGCACGGGACGGTCCATGGACTTGACGGTGCCGTCGCCCCGAGCGAGGCCCCTGGGGCTCAATTCAGGCCAACCGGCGCATTGGTGTCCGCCGGGCGACCCGAGCCCGGCAGCTTCACATCCGCGGCGACGAAACGCTTGCGCTCCCATTCCGCGAAGGCGTCGAAGCGGCCGAATTGGCGGGCCTGGGTCAGGAAGGCCGGGAGCTCCTGCTTCACTGTTTCCTCGGGCACCGAGTCGCGGGACTGGACAAACAGCACGTAACCGCCGTCGGCCGCGGGTTCGAAGGGGCCGACCTTGCCGACCGGAACCTCCGCCGCGGTGCGGAGGAGCTGGGCGACGGACAGACGGTTGGCGAGCTCGGGCAGGTTGGGTGTGGCCCGTGAGAAATTCGTCAGCGTGATGACGGAGAACCCGGACTCGGTGGACGCGAGTTCGAAGGTCTTGCCGGCCTCCACCGCCACGGCCGCGGCCGTCGCGAACTCACGCCCGGCCTGCTCGGCCAGCGACCGGGACTCGGAGCGGCGGAGGGACATGATCACACGTTCGCGCACAGGCTCGAGCGGTGGCACTTCGCTGGGCACCCGACGCTCGAACGCATAGACGTAGAGGCCATCCTCCCCGGCCACCGGCGTGGCGAACGGCTCCTCCGCGGACAGGGCGAACGCCGCCCGGTTGAAAGTGCTCGGCAACCGCATGTCGAGGGGCGGCCGGGATTGGTCAAAGGGCGCGCTCGTTTGGACGGTCAGCCCGGTTTCGGCGGCGAGTTGCTCGAGCGATTCGGGCTTGGCATCCAGTTGGTAGAGGCGGTTGGCAAACTCGTTCGCCTTGACCCGCGCCTCCTCCTGGGCCCGGCCGCGACGGACCTGGTCCTTGAGCTGCGCCTTGGCAGCCTCCTCCGGCAGCGGCTGTCCCTGGGCATCACGAAACGAGTCCGCGCCCCGCTGCGCGTAGGCGGCGTCGATGCTGGCCAGCAGGTTGCTGTTCGCGGCGAAAGCCTCGTCCACCTTCTCGTAATAGTTCGTGAGCGCGAACTTCACGTAGCGGACCACGACACGCTCCGGGATGCGGTACTCGGCGAGGTGGTTGGAGTAGTATTGGGCGACGTTCGAAGGGTCGAGGTTCACCTTGGCCAACTGGTTCGAAGCGGAGAACACCACCAACTGGGCCGCGAACTGGTCGTTCCCGGAGCGGAAGCGGGCCTCGGCTTCCCGGGGCGGGACGAGGGAACCGCTGAGTCCGCCGAGTTGCACCAGGTGCTGGAGGGCGATTTCATGCCGGATGAACTGCTCGAACTCGCCGCGGGTCATTCCGCCTTCCCGCTGGATCAGCGCAAGGAACTGGTCATAACCGAGGCGATTGAAGGCCGAGGTCTTGTCGTCGCGGAGAAAGGGCAGGTCCACGATCCGGGCGGCGGCCGTCTCGTCGCTCACGATGATACCAAGGCGGGTGGCTTCGTCCTTGAGGAAGAGGCGATTGACCGCCTCCCGCTCCTGATCCCAGTTGCGTCCTCCCTGCCCGGGCCAGGCGCCTTCGCGCAGCATGTACGCCAGACGCGCCTCCTTGGCGGCCGCCACGAACTCATCACGCTCGATGGGCTTGCCGCCGATGGACCCCAGGGCTCCCCGGGCGATCGGATCCCGACCCCCTGACTGGTTGGGGGAGAAGAAAATGACAAAGCTGACGATGACGATGCCGATGAAAATCAGCCCGATCGCCTGATGCTTGCGGATGAACTGGAACATACGATTACCGGAGCAAAGAACGGGGACATTACCCGGCCGGTGAAAATACGGTCAAACGCAATTCCGACCGCGTTTCGCGTCGGGAACCCCGCTTTGCACCCCGCCGGCTTTGGGGCAGGCTTCGCCCGCGCATGAGTCTCGCCCTCCAGCGGAGTGAATTGATGGATCTCGAGGCCAAGGTCCTCGAAGGCACCCGCCTGACCGAAGCCGATGCTCTCCGATTGTTCGCCTCGCGCGACCTCCACGCCCTGGGCGCGCTCGCCAACCTCGCCCGCCAGCGCCGGGTCGGCAACCGGGCCAGCTACCTGGTCAATCGCTACCTCAACTACTCGAATTACTGCATCCTCAGCTGCCAGTTCTGCGCGTTCGCCCGCAAGAAGCGCGACGCCGACGGCTTCGAGCTTTCGGTCGAGGACATGGTCCGCAAGGCCCGTGAGGCGCTCGCGTTCGGGGCCACCGAACTCCACATCGTCGGCGGGCTTCATCCCTCGCTGCCGTTCGGCCATTACCTGGAATTCCTGCGCGCCCTGAAGGCCCTCGACCCAAACCTGCAGCTCAAGTGCTTCACCGCGATCGAGGTGCTTCACCTGGCCTGGATGGCCCGCAAGACCCTCTCCGAGGCGCTTTCCGAACTCCGCGACGCCGGACTCGATTCCCTGACCGGCGGTGGTGCCGAGATCTTCCAACCCGAGGTCCGCAGTCGGATCGCCCGCGGCAAGGAGTCGGCGGAGGAATACCTGGACGTCCACCGAACCTGGCATCGCCTGGGCGGCCGCAGCACCTGCACCATGCTGTATGGTCACGTGGAAACCCCGGCTGACCGCGTCGATCACCTGCGGCGGTTGCGCGAACTCCAGGACGAAACCCACGGGTTCAGCGGGTTCATTCCCCTGCCCTACCAACCCGACAACAACCGTCTCCCGGTCGAACATCCCCCCAGCGGCCTCGACTCCCTCCGCACCCTGGCGGTCAGCCGGCTCTTCCTGGACAACTTCGATCACCTCACCGCCTACTGGGTCGGACTCGGTACCCGGCTCTCCCAGGTGGCGTTGAGCTACGGCGCCGACGACCTGCACGGCACGATTCTCGAGGAGCACATCTTCCACATGGCCGGCGCGAGTTCGCCCCAGGGGCGCACCGAGGCCGAGTTGGTGAAGGCCATCCGCGAGGCCGGCTTCGTGCCGGTCCAGCGGAACACCTTCTACGAGCCGATCCGGGTCTGGGAAGAAGCTCCCGCGGCCTCCGCCTTGTAGCCGCCGGCGTGCGGCGGCGGTTCAGCGGATGAAGCCGTGGTGGAGTCCCATGTAGTACGGCAGGAGAAACACGGTGCCGCTGCCCAGTTCCCGCCCATCTCCCCCGTAGTCGAGGCGCCAGGGGTCGGTATTCCAGTGGTTGAAGTGGCGGTTCTCCACCGGCAGGACCCGGCCATCCACCCGGTGACCCCGCCGACCCGCCCCCGGTTCGTAGATGTCCGTGGAGTTCTGCGGCGGCAGCATCCGGAGGTCGATCCGATGGCTGTTCCGGTGAGCCCAATTAGCCCGGTCCAGCGGGAATCCCCTCAGCGTTTCCATCGAATCCTCGAGCCAGCCGGACCAGGGCTCCACCGGGAAGTCGCCCCACGGATTGTGGTAGGTGCGACCCCGCCCGTAGGCAGCATAGGCAAAGTTGAAGAACGGGTTCATCTCGGGGAGTTCCAGCGCCGAATACGCATGGAAGGCGAACAGCCACCGGCTCCTCCAGGCCGCCTCCTGGGTATAGGCCAGGAGGTTGTAGAAGCACATGAATGCCATCTCGTCATCGCTCTGGTTGCCCGACCCCACGCCCGTCTGGGTCTTCGGGTTCATGACGTTCGCCGCGTACCCATGATCCCGGATCAGCCCCCGGGCCGCGTCCCCATACTTGGCGTCGCCGGTGACGTGCTCCGCCACCGCCAGGTAGCTCAGGATGCTGAGGGAGTTCAACCCGCGCTCCACCCACCAATTCGGATCGCCATTGAGCCACTTGGGCCCGAAGTACCCCCAGCGTGTCGGGGTGCCGTCGTGGTCAACGAGGCAGAAATCGTGCGCCACCAGGTGGTCCGCGAGATCGCGCACGACCTCCCGGACCCGCTCCTTCTCCGCGTCGTCCGCGACGAGGTCGAAGTAACGCCCGTAGAAGAAGAAATGGCCGTCGAGTTCATCGGAGCTGGTGTCGCTCTTCCAGTACCAGCGACCGTCGGCGCTCTTGGGCCAGCGGGGTTCGTAAACCTTCCACATCCGGTCCCCGCTCTCGCGGTCCCGGCGGTCAGCTTCCAACCGCCCGACGTTGGGATCGGGCCATTCCACCGGCCGGATGGTGCGCGCCACGAATCCCTTCGGTGGGCTGTGCGGCCCGCCCTGGGTCACCTTCTGGAGGAACCGCAACGCCTCGAACGTCTGGCGGGCGCGGTCCCGGAATTCCGGCCGCTGCGTCGCCGCGTACCCAAAGCACTCCCCGGCCCCGTACATCGCCGTCCAGAGCCCGTCGTTGTCGCTGTCGGAGTATCGGATCTGGGAACGGTCGCCTGGCGTGCCCAGGCCCACTTCGGAGATGTACCCGAGCGGCGTCCGCTTCAGGTGCCGAGCGATCTCCTCCTCGTAGTGCACCGCCTTCTCGGCGAGGGTCATCGACCGGCGCTCGATCGCCCCCACCCCGGCGGACGTCACCACCCAGGCGGTCCCCGCCATATCCTCCACCACCTGCCGGACGTCGTCGCCCGGCAACCAGCGCAGCCCCTGTCGGTAAGCCCAGCGGCCCTCGGCGAACCGTACCAGGCCCAGGCGGGTCCCGAACCAGACCGCCCCGGATGAGCCGGTGGTCACGCCGGTGAAGTCGGCATAGGGCAGACCGTCCCGCCCCTCGAAAAACTGCCACTTTTCGCCGTCGCCCGTGATCACGCCTGCCGGCACACCAATCCACAGGTGCCCCCGTGGATCGAAGGCCACCGCCCGGACATCGTTCACCGCCCAGCCACGACCCAATCCGTCGGCGATGCCCACCATCCCCCAGCCATCCGGCCGTTGCCGCAGCAATCCCCCGGTCGAGGCCACCCACAGCGCGCCTTCGGGCGAGACCGCGATCTGTTGCACCTCCCAGCGACTGGGCCAGCCCATCGAGGACAGGCTGCCATCCACCACGCGGTACGGATCCTTGCGGGTGGCGATCCAGTTCGTGCGGCCACCGCGGACCAATTGCTGGACGTCCACCCAAGGCAGCGCCACCGCAACCGGTTGACCGTCGGCGCCCGGGAACACGAACTCGTCCGCATTCCGACAGGCCAGTCCGGGCAGCGCCTCCCACCGTCCCTCGCGCAAGCCGTACCAGCGGCCTTCGGCGAAGATCCGCACCCCACCGGCCTCCGGGGCCTCCAGCAACTGGACGCGGTCCGCCCCGATCCCCGGGGGCACGCCCCAGCGGACCGCGACGTCCTGGGAGAAGCGCGTGTCAGGCACCGGCACCGCGACATCGGCATGGGACGCCCCGAGGGCTCCCAGAAGCAGCATCAAAGCATAGGCGGAGCACTTCACCTGCCCAGCCTGCGACGCCACCGCCACCGCGGCAACCCCCCGCTGCCGCACCCGGGCCAGCCTCAATCCCCAATCCACAATCCTCAGTCGTCAATTCCCCGGGCCGGAATGGACCCGAGACTGGTGACTGCCGATTGTCGATGGTCGATTGGTGATTGCCAATTGGGGGCGGTGCCGCCCTCCGACCTCCGACCTCGGACCTCGGACCTCGGACCTCGGACCTCGGACCTCGGACCTCCGACCTCCGACCTCCGACCTCCGACCTCCGACCTCGGACCTCCGCCCTCCGCCCTCCGCCCTCGGATCTCCGCCTTCTGATCTCCGACCTCGGATCTCCGACCTCTGACCTCGGATCTCCGACCTCCGACCTCGGATCTCCGACCTCGGACCCAAGACCTCGGACCTCCGACGAAGGGGCCGAAGCCACCCGGCTTGCGCCGTCGCCGTCCACCGTCCTACGGTTCGCCGTCTTGGCTTCGCCTGACGTGAACGCCGCACCGCCAGGCCCCCGCATCACCCTCGCGTGCTCCGGACTGGGTCACATTCGTCGTGGCAACGAGACCTGGGCACGGGACGTGGCGGGTGCGCTGCATGCCGCCGGTGCCAACGTGTTGCTCCTCGGCGGCGGGCCCCGTCCGGAAGCCACCTGCCCCTACGAACAACTCCCCAACCTCCGACGCGACTTTCCGCTCCTTCGCCGCTTCGTACCGTGGGGACGTCGTTACCTCGCGGAGCAACTCTCGTTCCTGCTGTCCCTCCGACGCCGCCTGCGACGCGACGGGCGCAGACTCGTCCATCTCTGCGACCCCGACCTCGCCCTGCAACTGCAGAAGCGGACCCGCGGCAGCGGGCTGCGCGTGGTCTTCAAGGACGGCATGCGCCTCGGTCCGCAATGGTGCAGCCGCCTCGAGTTCGTCCAGGTCCTCGCCCCCTACTACCGTGAGGTACTCGCCCGCGAGGCCGGGGTCGACACGCGCAACTGGTTCGTCATCCCGCACCTCGTGGACGTCCACCAGTTCCGCCCCGGACCGGACCGCCGCGCTGCGCGCGCCGAGTGGCCGGAACTGGCCCTGCCCCCGGAGGCCTTCGTGGTGCTGGGGGTGGGGGATTTTTCGCCCGCGAGCCACAAGCGGCTCGACTGGCTGGTGCAGGAGGCCGCGGCCCTGCCGGCCGCGGCCCAGGCCTACCTCGTCCTCGCCGGCCAGGCGGAGCCCGGGGCGTTCGCCCGCTTCGAAGCCTCCGCCAGGGCCGTGCTCGGAAACCGCGTCCGCTTGCTGTGCAATCTGCCCCGTGACCAGGTGGCCCGGCTGTACCACGTGGCGGACGTGTTCGCCCACGCGGCCCTGAGCGAACCGTTCGGCATCGTCTTCCTGGAGGCCATGGCCAGTGGACTTCCGCTGGTGGGGCACACTTACGAGGTGACGCGTTGGATCATCGGCGAGGCGGGAGAAGCCCTCGACATGACCGCACCCGGGGCCCTCGCGGGACGACTGCAGGGTTGGGTGCAGGATCCCCATGGCCGCGCCGCGGTTGGGGCCCGGGCGCGTCAGCGGGCCGAATGCGTGTTCGCCCCGGCCAACCTCGTGCCTCGCTACCTCGAACTTTACGACCGCATGGAGTCCGTGCCCACGGCGCCCGCCTGATGCGGGCCTTGCTTGCGCGACCTCACCGGCATGCCCTCGCCAGTCCCCATCCACGTCGCGTTCGTCAATGAGAACACGCTCGGTCACACGTCCTACCTGCCACGATTCGTGCGTGAACTGGAGCGTTGCCCGGAGCTCGGGGTCATCCCCCACCTCCTCGACGTCACGCCGCTCCCGGCCCGGTTGCAGCGCCGCGCGGACTGGACGCTTCGCGGGGTCCGGAAGGCGGGTCTCGATTTCCAGATCGCGCGCTGGCGTCGGATCGTCAGCACCCATGCCCGGAACCTCCTGGACGAAGCGCGACGCCAACACCCGATCGCGGGCGTCGTGGTCAACACGCAAAGCGTCGGGCTGAACCTCAGCGACCTGCCGCCCGAGGTGCCGCTCCTGGTCTGCCTGGACGCCACGTTCGCTCAACTGGCTCGGAGTCCCTGGTTCGCCCCGAACCGCGTGTCCGGTTGGTTACTCCCGCTCACCCTCGCGCCGATCCGCGGACGCGAGCGCCGCCTGCTCAACCGGGCCGACGGGCTCTGGGTATGGTCGGCTCCCGTTCGACGTTCGCTACTCGAGGACTACGGACTCCCCGAGGGCCGGATCGAGATCCTCCCGCCCTCGTTGGACGTCGCCCGTCTGAAGCCGGTCCTGCGCCCGGCCAATCCCCGGCCGCGCCTGTTGTTCCTCGGCGGCGACTTCCGGCGGAAGGGCGGGCCCCTGCTGCTCGAGGCGTTCCGCTCCCGGTATGCGGGCGGTTGCGACCTCCATGTGATCACGCAGTCCCCCATCCCCGAGGAACCCGGCGTGCGGGTGTACCACGGGGTCGCCCCAGGCACGGAAGCCTGGTTCGACCACTGGCGACTCGCCGACGCCTTCATCTTCCCCAGCACGCTCGAGACGTTCGGCATCGTGCTCGTGGAAGCGCTCGCCTTCGGGGTCCCGGTGATCTCCAGTGCCGTCGGGGCGGCGGCCGACATCCTGGAGGACGGCCGGAATGGCATTCTCCTGACCGAACCCGGGGTCACCGGGGTCACGCGGGCGCTCGATCAACTGCTGGGCGACCCGGGGGCGGCCCTGGAACGTACCCGCAGGGGACGGGCACGGGTCGAACGCGACTTCGACCTCACCCGCAATACCGTCCGGCTCGCCGAACGCGTCCGGGAACTCGCGAGGCCCCTTGTCTCGTAGTCGCCGTGGTCACACGGCGCATTCATTGGCTTTTCGGGGTTCCTTTGCGTTGTCCCGGGCGGCTGCCAGACTTTTTCAACGCTTTGCTAGCGCTCCTCACGCAGTTGCACCGGCGCCGGCGGAGCCTTCGGAAGCTCGCGCAACACCAGGTTGCGAAGGTGGGCCGTGGTCTCGTAGGTGCAGATCCCGAGGGGCACGCTCTCCTCGATCGGCCCCGAACGCAGCCCGAACCGCTTCCCCTCCGTCTTCACGTCCACGACCTTCTCCTGGTCGATCCAGGCCTCGAGCTTCTCCGGGGTCACGCGCACCCGCACCGCATACCAGCGGTCCTTCACGAACGACATGAACTTGGTGGTTTCATTCGAGGCCGCGTCATTGTCGTCGATGCTGGAGATCCCCACCACACCACCGCCCCAGCCCCCGACGATGAGGCTCGCGTTCGTGCCGGCGATGGGAAACGTCAGCCCGCAGAAGAAGTCGGTGCCGGACACGCGTTGCGCCTCGAGCGAGAGCTCGTAGTTCGTCTTCGGCAGCGCGTTGGTCCAGTGGATGCCGGTCATGTAGCCCTGGTCCAGGACCAGCAGGCCTTTCTCCACGCGGACCTCCCCATGGCCGGCGAAGCCGGTGACCGCCCAACCGTCGAGGGTCTTGCCGTCGAAGAGGATCCTCTCCGGCCCCTTGACCGGGGCATTGGTGACGATTGCGGGTTCCGCCGCCAGCGCCCCCGCGCAGGTCAGGCCGACGGACAGGAGGAACGAGAAACTGCTCCATCGCTTCATGGCCCCCAGCAAACCGGTTTCCGCCGGCCGCGCAACTCCAACTTCAGCCTTCGAAACGCCTTCGAAACGCCGTTGCCACCGCCACGGGTCCTCCCCCAGCGTCCCGCCACCATGCCGAACCGCCACTGCCACCAGTGCGGCACCGCGTACCTTCTGGACGGTGTCCCCGGCCGGAGTGAAACCTGCGAACGCTGCCGGGCCGACCTGAAGGTGTGCCTGAACTGCCGCCACTACGACCTCCGGGTGGCCCACCAATGCCGCGAACGCCGCGCCGAACCCGTCGCGGAGAAGCTCGCCGCCAACTTCTGCGAGTACTTCGAGTTCGCCCTGAGGGACTGGCAACCCGCCGCGGCCAACGCCCGCGAAGCGGATGCGCGCGCCCGCTTGAGGAGCCTGCTCGGCGACTGAGGGCCGGCCGCATCTCCGGCTTAACTTCTCCGGCCATTCCGCCGATGCACCCTTGCCTGCTTGGAGGCGGGGGCATGTTTCCCCTCCCTCGGGTGGGTTGCGACAAACCCAAGCCGCCCAGGCCCACGCCCGGGCTGGCCGAACACCCGACCCCCATGTACCCGCACTCCCCTCTCGATGAGGGTCTCCGCGAGGAAATCAGCAAGACCCGGGCACTGCTCCGGGATAAGGAGCGGCGGCGGGATGATCTCATCGCCCAAACCGCCGCCTCGCGACTGCGGGACGATCCCAGCCAACGGGGCAAGGTCGCGGGGTGGGTGATCCAAAGCGCTCCCGAACGTCGGCTCAACGAAACCGAGCAGCTCAACCGGGAGATCGAGCAACTGATCCGCCAGATCGCCGCACTCTGCAACTGCTTGTCGGACAACCCCCACGGCACCCCCGGCTTCGACTTCGCCGAGTCCATGGACCGGTGAGAACAACTTGGCCTCGACGCCCGAACGGGCCTTGACTGGGGCATGGCCATGCCAGGCGGGCCCCTCCCGCCGGGCTCACACCAGAGCTAGCGCCACTGCCGCCAGCATCAGCAGCGCCCCGGCCAACCGCCCGCCCAACGCGCGGCGGCCCAACTGCTGCTCCGCGTTGTGGAACCAATGCCCCACCCCCCAGACCAGGAGCACCATCCACAGGCTTCGCGCGGAATAGACGACGTTGACCGCCGTGGCATCGCCGAACACCGCAACCGTGGTGATCAGCAGGATGCCCTGCGCGGAAATGCACGCCGCACCGCTCAACAATGGCGCCCAGGCCGCTCGAGGAATCCGCCCCAGCGGCTCCCGGAACAGGGGCAGGAAGCCCAGGGACAGCACGCCCCCCAGGCCCATCACCAGCGGCACCAACCTGCCCGCGCCCCAGGCGGGGGACCAGCGCTGGATCAGGACGTCGAAGCAGGCAAATGACACCGCCGCCGCCAACCCGCCGAACAGGCTCACCACCACGCGCTGGCGGCGACCTCCCCCCAGGAGGTGGAGCAACGCTATCCCCGCCGTGCTCAGGCCCGCCGCCACCCAAAGCCGCGGCGGCACCACCATCCCCAGCAGGAGGGGCGTCAATCCGGCCACCACCACCGTCTTCATCCCCAGCACCGGCGTCGCCACCGTGACATCACCACGGGTCAGCGCATAGAAGCCCAGGAGTTGCCCGCTCACCAGGAAGCAGGCCAGCAGCAGCGGTTGCCACGCCTGGGAAAGAGGCTGTCCCGGCC
>JBBQML010000068.1:0-11792 GCA_038328885.1 Verrucomicrobiota bacterium
TAACACCGCCAGCAAGCAGTTGCTCGGTTACGTGTCGGGTCTCGGTCCGGCACTGGCCGCCAATATCGTTGCCCATCGCAACGAGCACGGGCCCTTCCGCTCCCGGAAGCAGTTGCGCGATGTCCCCCGCCTCGGACCCAAGGCCTTCGAGCAGTGCGCGGGGTTCCTCCGGGTCCGCGACGGCGACCACCCCCTCGACGGGAGCGCGGTGCATCCGGAGCGCTATGAGTTGGTCGATCGGATCGCCCGCGATCTTGGATGCACGGTGTCGGACCTCGTCCGCGACGGCGCACTCCGGGCGCGCGTCCAGCCCGAACGCTATGTCACGGAATCGGTCGGGTTGCCCACCTTGCGCGACATCCTCGACGAACTCGCCCGGCCGGGGCGCGACCCCCGCCAGCAGTTCGAGGTGTTCGCCTTCGAGGACGGCGTGCAGCGGCTCGAGGACCTCAAGCCGGGCATGAAGTTGCCGGGCATTGTGACCAATGTGACCGCGTTTGGAGCGTTCGTGGATGTGGGGGTCCACCAGGACGGCCTGGTGCATGTCAGTCAGTTGGCCGACCGCTTCGTGAAGGATCCCGCCGAGGTGGTGAAAGTCGGGCAGAAGGTGCGGGTCACCGTCACCGAGATTGACCTGGAGCGGAAGCGTATCGCTCTCTCGATGCGGGCGAACCCTCAGATCGGTGTTCCCAGGGAGACGCGCAGCTCACCCGGCGGACCGCGACCGGGGGGGGCGGGAGGAGGGCCTCGACCGGTCGGGGCGGTGAAGCCCAAACCGGCGTTCAACGCGGCGGCCGACAGTTGGAGTGCGCTGGAACAGGCGTTCGACCAGGGGCGCGAGAAGAAGCCGCCCGGCCGCTGAAGCCCCATCGCGCGGGGAGGGGTGTCCACTCCCTGGGTTGTCGGAGTCGGGAGCGGACCGCGGTTCTCCCGAACCGCAGCGGCCCGATCGCGGGTCGGGCGTGGGAGGAATCTCGGCCGCGAGTCGCGAGGTTGCATGCTGCGGGTCTGGAAGACCCGCGGTCCGGGACGGCACTGCGTCCGGACGTCCACGCTTGGTTCTGCTTCTCTCGGGGCGGGGTTTCGCGCACGAATAGGTCCGTGCTGCCGCTCACCGCGGAGGATATCCATCAACTCATCCAGCGATCGCTCGCCGAGGATCTCGGGGCCGGCGACGTCACCACCGCGGCCGTCGTGCCTCCCGGGCGCCGTTCACTGGCCCGCCTCACCGCGCGTGAACCGCTGGTCGTCGCCGGGGTGGCACTGGCGCAGGCCGCGTTCCGCGCCCTGGACCCGGGTGTGTCCTTCACGGGGGTGCTATCCGACGGCACGTCCGTCCCGGTCGGGGGAGTGGTGCTGACGGTCGAGGGCCCGAGCGCCGCGCTGCTGACGGCGGAGCGGGTGGCCCTCAATTGCCTGCAGCGGCTATCCGGGATCGCCACCCTGACGGCGGCCTTCGTGGCCGCCGTGGCTGGCACGGGCGCCCGCATCCTGGACACGCGCAAGACCACCCCGGGCTGGCGCAAGTTCGAGAAGTACGCCGTTGCGTGCGGGGGCGGGACGAACCACCGCCAGGGTCTGGACGACCTCGTGCTCATCAAGGACAACCACCTCGCCGCACTGCGCGACGAGCGACCCGATCCCATCGCCGCGGCCGTGGGGCGCGCCCGCCAGCGGTTCCCCTACCTGAAGGTGGAGGTCGAGGCCGACACGCTCGACCAGGTTCGCCGCGCAGTCGCCGCCGGGGCCGACATCGTCCTGCTGGACAACATGGGGCTGGACCAGTTGCGGGAGGCGGTCGGGATGTGCCGGGGGCGGGCCCTGACCGAGGCGAGTGGGGGGGTGCGGTTGGAGACAGTCCCCGGAATCGCCGCGACCGGCGTGGATTTCATCTCGGTGGGGGCTTTGACGCATTCCGCGCGCTCGGTGGACCTGGGGCTCGATTTCGCGTGACGCTCGATGCCGCCATCCTCGGTTGCCTGCGGACATCTGCCTGGGCCAACGGGGCGGAGTTGTCCGTGCGGCTTGGGGTCACGCGGGCCGCGGTCTGGGCCCGGATCGAGGAACTGCGCGGCCTGGGCTACCAGATCGAAGCGAGCCCGCACCACGGCTATCGACTCCTCGCCTCGCCCGACCGGTTGCTCGCCGACGACCTGTTGGCGCGGATCGGATCGGTGCGCGTCGTGGGGAGGGATATCCGGGTCTTCCGGGAGACGACCTCCACGAGCGACGTGCTCGAGAAGCTCGCCCGCGACGGGGTGCGGGAAGGAATGGTGGTGTTCGCCGAAACCCAAACAAAAGGGCGCGGTCGTCTGGGTCGCCATTGGGTGTCACCGGCGGGCAAGGGGCTGTGGTTTTCGGTGTTGTTGCGTCCGCCCCTGCGGCCCCAGGCCGCGACCCGGCTGACGGTGGCCGCGGCGGTGGCCCTGACGCGGGCCATCCGGCGCGAGCTGCCGCTCCAACCGGAGATCAAGTGGCCGAACGACATCATGCTCCACGGCCGAAAGATCGCCGGCGTGCTCACGGAGTTGAGCGGTGAGCTGGATTCCATCCGGCACGCGAGCCTCGGCATCGGGGTCAACGTCAACCTGGACGCCGCCCAACTGCCCGCCGAAGTGCAGACCACGGCGACTTCCCTCAGGCTGGCCCTGGGCCGGACGGTGGACCGTCCCGCGCTGGCGGCGACCTTGTTGCGCGAACTCGACGACGCCTACGCGACGCTGCTGGACGATCGTTTCGGGGAGTTGGCGGATGAATGGTCGTCTCAGTGCACCACCCTCGGCCGCCTGGTCGCGGTGCATAACGGGGCGCGGCGGGTTTTCGGCCGTGCCGAGGCCCTGGACGACGAGGGTGCGCTGCTCCTGCGCACGGACAGCGGTCACCTCGAGCGGATCGTCGGTGGCGATGTCAGCCTGGAGAAGTGAGGTCCATCGGCATGCGAACCACGCCTCAACGCCTGCTGCTGCTGGACATCGGGAATACGCACACCCACGTGGGCCTGGCCACGCCCGACCGGCTCCTCGGACAGCAGGACCTGCGGACCGCCGAGCTCCTGGCCGGACGAGGGGGACCCGCCCTCGACCGGCTCCTGGACGGCGTGGCCTGCGCCGGCGCCGTGGTGTGCAGCGTGGTGCCGAGGGCGACGACGGCGGTGCGACGCCTGTTGCGTTCCCGGTACGCGTTGTCACCCCTCGTGCTGAATCATCGAACCGTCCGCGGCGTGGGCCTGGACTACCCGCGGCCGGAGACGATCGGCCCCGACCGCCTGGCGAACGCCATCGCGGCCCGTCACTTCTTCCGGGCACCCGTGGTGGTCGTGGATTTCGGCACCGCGGTCACGTTCGACATCGTGGACGCCCGCGGCTGCTACGTCGGCGGCATCATCGCACCTGGCCTTGCCGCGATGACCGACTACCTCCACGAAAAGACCGCGCTGCTCCCGCGGATCCGGATCCGTGAGGTCGCCTCCTCCATCGGCAAGAGCACTGAGGAGGCCATGCTGGTGGGGGCCGTCCACGGCTACCGGGGGCTCGTCCGGGAGTTGATCTCGGAACTCAGACGCGAGCTGGGCCGGCGTCGACTCCCGGTTGTTGCCACGGGCGGTTATGCCGCCTTGATCGCCAGCGGCCTGCCGGAGATCACGGGGGTCCGGCCTAACCTGACCTTGGAAGGGTTGCGGTTGCTCTGGTTGGAACATCACCCGCTCGCCGCCAAGCCAGCGCACCCATGAAACCCGGCAGCGGCCTCCACCACTCCAAGGTCCAGTCGCCGGGGTCCCCCGAATGAGGCCCGGCCAGGATGGGAACTGCCACGGGGGTGAGGTCGATCTCGACCTCACTGGGCTCCAGACCAAGCCCGGTCCCCAGCGCCTTCAGGACCGCTTCCTTCATCGTCCAGAGCCGCATGAGCCGCTCGCCCCGGGCCTCCGGCGCCAACCGGTCGAGGGACGCTCGCTCGGAGTCCGCAAGGACGCGGTCCAGGACCTCCTCCAGGACCGGTAGGGCACGTGGTTCCGACTCGAGGTCGATCCCGACGCGCCCCCCGGACGTGAACGCCACCGCGACGAGACCGCCGGCGTGAGTGATGCTGAAGTGCCATCCCGTCGAGGGCAGCCCCAGGTAGGGGCGCCCTCGCGGGTCGATCGCGATGGGGAGCGTGGCAGGTTCCCGTCGGAGCCAATGGCCCAGCAACGTCCGCACAATCCATCGGCCGGCCACAAACGAGTCGCGGGCTTCGGCATCCAGGAACCGTTCCGCGCGGTCCCGTTCTCCCGGTGACAGGACCTCCCAGGCGGGGTCGCAGGGCTGCCTGCTTCGGGCTTGGTGCCACCAGACACGCAGGCCCGAGAGTTGCGAGGGGGCGTAGGAGGCGGAGGCAGCGAGATCCTCTCCACCGCGGACCTGTTGCACTGCTGCGTTCACTCCGGATGGCAATCGTAGGTCCCGACGAATCGGGCCGCGAATCGGGCCCGGAAAAAGAAAAAGGGGGCGGCCATTGGCCGCCCCCACATACACGGGTCAGGAGATGAGGACTGTCGAGACGCGATCTAGAGCAATCGGCGACGGACAGCACCCAGGGCGACCACCCCTGCGGCCAGAAGGCCCAGGGTCATGCCCCCATCCGGCACGCTGGGCACGCGGATGAGCATGCTCTGGACACCGGGACCAGGATTCATGACGAAGACGTTGTAAAGGCCGTCGGCGGCAGCATTCCAGCCTGCGCCGAAGGGAACCTTGGCCGCGGCGACGTAGTCGAGCGCCGCGGTCGTGATGGCCAGGTTGTTGAAAGCGCCTCCGGGATTGCCGCCATCAACCTCGTTCTCGAGGGTCCAGAACGCCAACTGGAGCGCGTTTTGACTGGCGGCACTTCCGCTGACGTAACCCACCAACCCGCCGTTGAGAAAGCTGTCGTAGAGCCACGCCGTGGCCTTGGAGATGTAGTCAGGGTTGCCACCGCCGACGCCCCCGTTCGACGCGAACGCAGCCACCGTGTAGGTGTACGCACCGGTCGTGGGATAGCTGATGTACTCATTCCGCTCGAGACAGAAGGTCCGGAAGGTCCCGTGATCGGAAGTTACGGCGATGAACTCGCCGTCTTCACCGTGCGGGGAGGGCCACTCGAAATGGACCGTAGCGGCCGAGACCGAGGCAGCGGTGAGGAGACCGACCGTAACCGCCAGGAGAGAAACTGTCTTTTTCACTTATTAGTACTTGGTAGCTGAAAAACTCGCGCACCTTTCAAAAGCAGTTGGCATGCCAGAGTTTGGATTGGAATGATCGCTTAGCACGTCCTCTTAAGTAAACACTTTAGAACGAGTCGTTTAGCGGTCTAAGTAATTTTATGAGGTGAGCACTGGCCGGAAGGGGTGCTGCTCTCCAAGTGTCCAGACTGTAAGCGGTTCCGACGAACCCAGGCGCGGGGGCGGCAGCGAAATGCGCCCTAACTAACTACGAATAAATGGGTTACACGCTGGATTCGCGGAACGTCGGAAATCCTGACAGCGGCAGGCTTTCCGTCGACTGCCTGTATCCAACTGTAACCACTTGGCTGTAAACACCATATCCGCAGGTGTTCCCGACCGGATCCGTTCCCGGGCTACTGGCTCGCACGGAAGAACCGGGTGGGGACGCCGTTCGTTGACGATTCCTCGTACGTGAACTGGCCTCTGGTGATGAGATTGGTCACCAGGGGAATCCAGGCTGCCAGATTGTCCGAGACCTGAAGGACGTAGGATTCACCCGTGTTGCCAGAGATGATCACCCGGATCGAGCCGTCAGGATTCTGTGCGACGGCGACGGCGGAGCGGCCGACCGGCGGGAAGGCTGCGAGCCCCGGGTGGCCGGCAGCGCCGACATTCAAGAAATCACCGCCCAGATAGAATCGTTCAGATCCCATGCCGAAGGCGGACGGCGACACCGCGGGTTGGGGGTTCCATGATGTAGCTTCTCCCGTGGCCATGGAAACGGCCGCCGCGCGCGCGCGCGGCTCCGTGCCTAAGCGGCTGAAGTCGCCTCCCAGGTAGAGGGTGTCCCCGTCGCGATAAAGCCGCCGGACCCGGGCGTTGGCCAGGGCGGTCCACTCGATGGCGTCACCCACATCCGCGGTCACGGCGCCCGTGTTCGTGCGGTTGGCGCCGCCGATGCTGATGAAGCTGCCTGCGACGAAGACGCGGTTGGAGTTGTACACGATCGAATCAACCTCGCCGCTGGCGAAGGGGTCCCAGGGGAGGAGGGCGCCGCTCTGGAGGTCGAACGAGGCCAGGCGTCCGCGCACTTCGCCCCCGATGGTGGTGAACGCTCCGCCGAGGAAAACCGTGCTGACCCCGTCCTCGGCGAGGGTATTGACCGCGCCGTTCGGGTTGGGGGCCCAACCGCTGGCCACGCCGGTTTCGAGGGACACCGTCCCGACATTGGTGCGGGATTCCCCGGCGAGGAGCGTGAAGCCACCGGCCACGACGAGGTTGGTCCCCACCGCGAGCAAGGCGGTGACCGGGCGATTCACCTGGGCCGACCAGGGCTGAGGGGTTCCTGTGTTGAGATCGATGGCCGCGAGGTTCGTGCGGGCCTCTCCGCCGGCGGCATCGAACTCGCCGCCGAGGATGAGAGAGTTGCCAACCAGCGTCATGGCCATGACCACGGCCGTTCCGGTGTTGGTAGGGCCGACCAGACCGGCATCGAGCGGCAGAACCAGGCCGGTGGCGCTCTCAACCGCGGCGAACCCGGCGCGGGGGCTGGCGTCCACCAAGCGGAACTCACCGCAGACAAACGCCGTACCCGACCCGGCGCCCACCGCCCGGACCGGGCCCGCGGGTTTGATCGGTTGGATCAGCGAGTCCGCTCCGTTGGCGAGCGAGAGGAGGTTGTAACCGCGTCCACCGCTTTCGGTGGTGAAATCCCCACCGACGTGGAGGTAGGTGTCGTCGGCTGCGAGGGCGTTGACCGGCCCGGCCAGCGAGGCTTGCCAGGGGAGGACCTCCCCCGACACGGGGCTGACGGCCGCGACGTTGGAGCGGACCGCACCGCCTACGGCCCCGAACTGCCCTCCGATGAACAGCCGGTCGGCGGTGAGGACCAGGGCCCGGACCGGGCCGTCCGGGCCTGGGTCGAAGCCCAGAGCAGACCCAGTGAACGTGTTGATCGCCGCCAGGTTCGAACGGGACTGGCCGGCGATGTTGGTGAAACTCCCCGCGACAAATGCGGTGGTTCCGACAACGGCCAGCGCGGCGATCGGGCCGGTGGGTGCCGGGTTCCAACTGGTGGCGGACCCCGAGATCGCATCGAGCGAGGCCAGGCCGGGCCGGGCTTGGCCCCCGATGTTGGTGAACGATCCACCGACCAGTACACGGGTGCCGGCCACAGCGAGGGCGTCGACCGGCCCGCCGGCCGCGTTCGGGTTCCAGGCGCCGACGGCACCGTTCAGGGTCGCCACTGCTGCGATGCGGTTGCGGACCTGACCGTTGATGCTCGTGAAGCTGCCGCCGAGGTACAGCGTGGTGCCGGCAACCGCCAGCGAGCTGACTCCGCCGTTGGCGTTGGCGGTCCAGGCTGGGTTGATGGTCCCGTCGCTACGCAGGTGGGCGGCGCCCGTGCGCCCCAGGCCTCCGATGAGGCTGAAGGTGCCTCCGACGAACCACCCCCCCGCGCCGTCGGAGACGAGCGCCGTTATCGATCCATTCGCGCGTGGCCAACTGGTGTCAATGGTTCCCTCAGGAACGGAGACGAGGAGGCCGCCGCCAATGTTGGCTCCGATCTGCGTGAAGCTGCCGCCGAGGTAGGTGATCCCGTTCGTGACCAGAAGTGATCGCACGGCACCGTCCATGGCCGGGAAATTGGGGAGCGGTGCACTGCTGGGATCGAAGGCTCTTGCCCCTGGCACTGACGGGATGAGGAGCACCGCCGCCACCAGCAGCAGGGGCGCCGATGGATGGTTCCGGTGGGGAGTGGTCGAAGCCGATTCGGTCTGCGTTTTCATAGGTAAGAGTCGTTCAGAAGGCTAGCTGGGCTTCCCCTCGGGCTTCCGACGTCGTTCCTGACGGCGGAACCACCAGAACAGGGCAAGAAGCGGAACCAGGCTCAGGACGAAGAAGAACGGTCCGCCTCTATGATGCAACGGCGAGTGGATGATCGTCGGATCCACGTACACGGTGAGCAGCGTGATGGTGCAGATGCGCACTGTGTTCCTGGCGATCCCCAGCGGGATGATGGAGAGCGTGACGACCGCCCGCCGCCAGGGCGTTTGCAGCAGCAGGTACGAGCCCAACAGGCCGGTAATCAACAGCACCAGGGTGGACCGAACTCCGCTGCATTCCTGCGCGACCTCGAAGCGTAGCCCCGGCAGCCAGAACGACCTCGCATCGCGCCAGTACGTGAGGTCGGCCACATCGAACACCATCGCGACCGCTGACGCCGACGCGTGTTGGAGCCCCACCTCGATGGCGTCGACGACTGGAGGTGGCAGGGGGATGGTGAAGGCGAGGAAGGCCCAGGGAAAGGCGTGCAACCGGAGCGCGGCGGTCCCCAGGCATCCAAACGCTCCCGCCCAGACAGCCAGGACCCAGCCGAGGACCTGGAGCGAAAGCGACGAGCCCTCGGTCTGGATCCACCCGGCGCGCCAGCCGACGACCCCGGCCAGGCCCGCGGCCAGGGCCGCCAGGGCCAGGACCAGAGCCGGGGCGACGGCTGGCTGGTAGGAGCGCCCTGCGAGTTCGCGCCGGTTCTGCCAGATGAGCCAGGTGACGATGAACGGGATGGCGATCGCGTAGGAGTGGAGATCATCTCCGAGCCCGGCGAGCGCCAACTTCCAGCAAGCGCTTCCGAAGGCGATGGTGGCGAGCAGGACAGCAATGGCGAAGCGCGGCAGGGCGGTGGCGAGGGGATAGGGCGCGCGGATCGTCATATGCTTGGGAATGGGGGGAAACCCTAGAGCGCCCAGTTCAGCCGTAGTCCGAACTGGTTGCTGTCGTAGGCGAACGGGTTCTGGTCCGAGTCGTTGCCGCTGAAGGTGTAAAAGACCGAAACAAAGACCCGTCCGGTTATCCGCGCGTTGACGGCGCCCTGCGCGAACAACGTGCCGTCCTCGCGACTGGTTGTGTTGCCGTCGGCTGTCCCCCGGTAGCTCGTGAACCGATAGCCGCCGCTCCCCGAGACGCTCCACCGCTCCGTGAGGTTGTGGGTCACGCCCCCCTGGATCGAGGTGTTCTGCGTGTACTGATCGGTAAAATACGACGTGCCCACGTCATGGGTGAGGCCCAGCGAAAGCGACGTCCTGTCCAGCACCTGGTAGATGAGGGTCGCATTGACCAGAGGGGAGAGGGCCGGCGACGCGTCGCTGCCATAGAAGAACCGGTACTCCGCGCCGCCGCCCAGGGTGTAGGACAGCTTGTCGGTGATTCGGCCGCTTAGATTCAGGTTCAAGCGCTCGTTGAACATGTCCGTGCCCGGATCCATGAGGTCGTAGCCGAAACCCAGGGTGACGCCGACCCGGACCTTCGGTCTCCAGGGATAGCTGTACCCGATCACGGAGCTCCAGGAGTACACGTCCGGGAAGGCATCGGTCAGTCGAAGGTTCTGGTTGAGCGAGAAATCGAAGGCACCCCGGGCGGCGCGGTCCAGCGTCGCGCTTAGTCCCGTGGAGTGCGTGGTCTGGTCCGTTTGGGCTGCGGTCTCGATCAACGGATCGCTCGTGATGGCGGTGGCATGGTTCACGCCAAAGCCCCAGCTCTGCCAGGTGGTGCGGCCGCCCACCGTGACCGTATGGTTGACGGTGTCGTCGTAGCCCGAGGCCGAATAGATTCGGACGCTCGGGGTGTAGCCGAGGGTCCAGTGGTCTCCGGCCGCGATCGTGACCGAGGGAGTGATGGTGTTCAGCCAGGTGTTCTCCTCCATACCCGGGCCGGACTGGAGGCCGTTCCCGTAGCTCACCTCGTACCCTAGCCGGGGCCAAAGATCCAACGGTCCCAGGCGCAGGGGGGATGAGGACGGTCTGCCCGCTGGCGCCGCGAGGCTGGAGGACCCGAAGGCGGTGGTGCCCAGGCCAGGTCGGAGGAACGAGCTCAGGACGTCCCCGGGACGGGCCCAATCCGGACTCAAAGGCGCCCCCGGCGACATCCACGGTGGCAACGGAATCTGTTCCTCGAGGTAGGAGGTGATCGGCTCGGGCGCCGGGTCCCCCAGCGCGGGGAGCATGCCTTCCTGGCCGGCGGCAGGAAGCCCCAGGCCCGCCAGGGCCAGGCAGATTCCGAGCACGGCAGGGAGTGAGGTCGGGTCCGAGGGAGCCGGAGTCGCAGTTTTCATGGAGGTGCCGTCACGAACCTAGAGCCAGGGGTGGGAGTTCGTCACCGGTGGAATTGCGGCGGCCGGCAGGTCCACGGCGGGCAGGGTCGCAGGGGCTCCACCCGTCCCGGGTCTAGTCGCCATAGTCGATGGACAACCATGCGTAGACAAAGCCGATCGGCTCGCCGAGCGCTGTCTTGAGGCCCTCGCTGAACGCCCACCATCGCGCCGGATCGTACTCCCGGTTCTCCAGCGCGATGATGCCCACCTGCACGTCCGCCCCGAGGGCGCGCTGGAAGCAGAGCCGGCTGCGGCGCGCATGAGCGCCCTGGGAGACAAGGTTCAGCGCTGTCAGTTCGATTCCCTGAGCCCGACAGTACTCCCTCAAGGCGAGTGCCGAGTTGAACGTCCGATTGCGGTGCCTGACCCGCGACGGAACGGCGGCCACTTCGTTCGTGCCCATCCCCAGTTTCACCAGGATCGCTGCCGCACTGTCGGCGTAGGTCTCAAACTGGCCGAGCGCAGCACCCCGCGGCTGGGGGCCGCCTGTCGCAAAGAGCCGCTCGTACGCCCCCCGTCGAAACTCCGCCACCGCCGCCTCGAGTGCGTAGTCGGGGAGCCAGCCTTCGACCACCAGCACCCGTGCCGGCACGGGCTCGGAGACAGCGAGGAACGGATGGATGCCGAGCACAAATCCGACCCCGAGTGCGAGCGCGACCGCGAGCAGTCCGCCCAGGGACGCGAGCCAGATCCGGCTGCGTGGGCACGGGGCCGCGTTGATGGAGTAAGGTGTGTTCAATTCCACAATGCAGATCCGGCCCGTCAAAGAGCCAGGCACCCTTCCGTCGCCGTCTGCGGAAAGGAGCAATCCGCCTTCCGGAAGGAACAGCGCCGTCTGACGACGGCGACTACGGGCGTAGCCGCGGACGTGAGTCCGCGCTGACTGAAATCCTCACCAGTCAATGAGGCAGGCACCCTTCCGTCGCCGTCTGCGGAAGGAGCAATCCGCCTTCCGGAGGAACAGCGCCGTCTGACGACGGCGACTACGGGCGTAGCCGCGGACGTGAGTCCGCGCTGACCCGGGTTGGCGCGTGCGGTTGCGCGAAGAGGCTTGCGCTCCCAGGCGGCGCAGTCTACGAGGGCGCCCTTCCGTTGCCGCCTGGGTCTCAGTCGGCGGCGGATCCAAGGAGTGGACGCCCATGCCTGCACCGGAAAATCACCCCGTTCGCTCGGCCTTTTCCCACTACCTGCCGCGCTTGCGCCGCGAGTTCTACCAGGCGGACGCCTTCGTCTTCTGGACACTCCCGATGGCTGATCGCGCTCAGGGATGGCTCGACCGCGGTTTCCATGCCGCCTTCCGTGAGATGATGCTTCACAGCGCGCAGCGCGAAGGTCTTCTCTGTCCCGCCTATTGCCTGATGCCGGATCATCTCCACCTGGTCTGGTCGGGGCTCCGCGCGGACGCCGACCAACTCAACGGGATGAAGTTTCTGCGCCGGGAACTCGCTCCGCTTCTGAAAC
>JBBQML010000069.1:0-11762 GCA_038328885.1 Verrucomicrobiota bacterium
AGCGCAAACCGCCTGGTCTCGGCGGAGGCCGCCTATCGGCAGGCGCTGATGTACGAACCGGAGAACCTGGATTTCCAGTTGGGGTTGGTGAAGGCCTGCATCGGGCTGAACCAATTCGATGCCGCCGTGGCGCTGCTGGACGAGATGCTCCAGCGCCATCCCGAGCGGGATTCGCTCTGGGGGCTGCAAGCCAACGTCTTCATCCAAAAGGACCAGCCGGTGAAGGCCATCATCAACCTGGAGATCCTCCGGAAGCTGGACCGGGCCACCCCATCCCAGCTCTCCCTGCTCGGTGACCTCTACCTGACCGGCGACAACCGAGATCTGGCGCTGGCAGCCTATCTGGAGGCGGTGGAAAAGGACGCGGGCAAGACCCCGGCCCGGGGGCTGCGTCCTGCCGAGATCCTCCTCAGCCGTGGCGCGGTGTCCGAGGCACAGGCTCTGCTCGTCCGGTTGCGGGCCGGCGGCGCCCTCGCGGGGGACGACGCCTTGAAGCTCCTGCGGTTGGAAGCGCGCGCCGCGCTCGCTTCCGGCAACGCCGAGGAGGGCGCGCAGGGCCTGGAGGAAATCCTCCGTCGCAATCCCCTCGACGGCGAAGCCCTGCTGCTGGTGGCGGACCACTATGCCCGCACCGGCGACGCCGAGCGGGCCGCGTTCCGGTACGACACCGCCGCCAAGCTGCCCGGCTACGAGGCCGATGCCTACCTCAAGCACGCGCAGCTGAAGGTCGGTCAACAGAAGTACACCGAGGCGGTGGAATTGCTCCGGCGTGCCCAGAAGTCCAAGCCGCGCGACAACGTGGCGCGTTACCTGGAGAAGGTGGAGCGGATCGCTTCACGCGCGCGGTCCTGACCGTCGCCGCGTCGCGCGCCGTCGTTGCATGCACCCCTCCCCGCCTCCTCCCCCGCGCGGCCCGTCCACCGCCGCCGACCGCCTGGTCGCCTTGCGCCGCTGGATCCTTGGTTTGCTGGCCGGTGTCGCCGTCCTGCTGCTGGGCGGGCCGGCCCTGGCCCAGGACACCGGCACCATCACCGGACTGGTCATCGAAAGCTGGGATGGAAGGCCCCTCGGCGCGGTGACCGTCACGGTCCGCGGCACGACCCTCGCCGCGACGACCGATGCCCAGGGACGGTTCCGGCTCTCCGGGCTGCCGGCTGGCGACCAGGTGGTGCGATTCTCCCGCTCCGGATACGCCACCGCCGTGGTCACCGAGGTCAAGGTGCTCCCGAGTCAGGCCACCACCGTGAACGGCACTCTGCGCCCCGAGTTCTTCGAGATGGAGGAGTACGAGGTCACTGCCGAGGTCTTCCAGGAGCAGGCCCTGGCGATCCTCCAGGAGCGACAGGACTCCAGCGCCATCATGGACGCGATCGGCATGGAGCAGTTCGCCAAACTCGGAGTGTCGGACGCCGCCGACATCATGACCAAAGTCACGGGCACGACCGTGGTGGACGGCAAGTTCGCCGTCATCCGGGGTCTGGGCGACCGCTACAACCTGACCCTGCTCAACGGCGCCGAGGTCCCGACCGCAGACCCCTACCGCCGGGCGGCCCAACTCGACATGATCCCGGCGGGGATGATCGACCGCATGCTGGTCAGCAAGACCTTCACGCCCGACCTTCCGGGCGGGTTCGCGGGCGGGGCGGCGAACATCATCACCCGGTCGTTCCCCGACCGGTTCAAGCTCTCGGCGTCGCTCGGGCTGGAGTACAACTCCCAGGCGACGGGCAACGAGAAGTTCCTGACCTATCGCGGCGGGGGAACGGACTGGGCCGCCTTCGACGACAGCAGGCGCGAATTGCCGCGAGCCCTCCGGAGCGTCAGCGGCGCCGATCTGGCGGTCCCCCCACGGCTGTCGCGTGAGACCCCCGAACAGGCCGCCGCCCGCCGGGAGCAGGCCAACCGCGTCGAGGGTTACCTCAACAGCTTCCCCTCGTACCAGTTCGCCCCGACCACCGCCGCCCCTCCTCCCAACAACCAGGGATCCCTTTCGGTGGGCGACACCCGGGCCGTGGGCGAGGGCCGGCTGGGCTACCTGGCGTCGGTCACTTACGGCAGGAAATTCACCTTCTACGACGACGGTTACACCGCCAAGTACCGCAATGCGGACATCGACGCCGAGCCCTACGAATCCTACACCGACACGCGATCCCTGACCGAAGTGAACTGGTCCGGGGTGGTGGCGCTGGGCTACCAACTCAACGAGGAGCATGAGTTCGGGTTCAACTTCATCTACAACCGCAGTGGCGAAGACATCGCGCGCCGGCAGATGGGTGAACGTCCGGAGAATCTGCCCGGGAGCGTGGTGGACCGGAGCACCCTCCACTGGACCGAGCGGGATCTGCAGAACTTCCAGATGCTCGGACGCCATGACTTTCCCACCTGGGCCGAGATGCACGTGGACTGGCTGGTATCGCTGGCCGGGACGAGCCAGGACGAACCCGATCAGCGCTACTTCAACTACGCACGGGAACCGGACTTCACCGGCAACGACATCAACAACAACGCGCTGCCAGAACCCTCGGTACCGACGCGCAACTACCGGCAGCTCGAGGAATCGAACCTCAACGCGCGCTTCGACGACACCATCAGGGTCCGCTGGCTGAAGGGGCTCGAGACGGTCCTGGGGGTGGGCACCTCGGTCGGTTTTTCGTCGAGGGACTTCTTCCAGAAATCCTTCGCGTTCGAGAGCGGCATCCCGGGGCCCGACGACCCGTGGAGCGCGGCGGGCGATCCCAACACGTTCTTCACCCCGGAGAACCTGCAGTATTCGACCGAGATGAATACCCGCGGCGCCACCAACTACGTCTTCCCCCGCCGGTTCCAGACCCAGCAGTTCGGCGACTACGCCTACCAGGGCTCGCAGGCGATCGTCGCCGGCTACTTCAAGATCGAACAGCCGATCACGGAATGGCTCAAGGTTCTCGGCGGCCTCCGCCCCGAAAACACCGATCTGCAGCTCGATTCCACCTCGAACCGGGGGACCACCAATTCGGGCATCCAACAGCTCGACCTGCTGCCCTCCGCCGGCCTCGCCTTCGCGCTCTCCTCGAACATGAGCGTGCGGGTGAGCTACTCCGAGACCGTGGCCCGGCCGACCTATCGCGAGTTCGCGCCCTACGAGGCCTACGACCCGTTCGGTGATGAGATTGTCCGCGGGAACCCGAACCTGCGGATGAGCGCGATCCGGAACTACGACGTCCGCTGGGAATGGTTCCCCACGCCCGGCGCCGTCTTCTCCGTGGGCGGCTTCTACAAGGACCTGAAGAACCCGATCGAGAAGCGAATCGTGACCTTCGGCGGCGGGATCGTCGGCTTCGAGAACCGTGCCGAGGCCACGGTTTACGGCGCGGAGTTCGAGGCCCGCCGCAAACTCGATGTCGTGGACGACCTCCTCGCCGATTTTTCCGCCGGGTTCAACTTCTCCTACATCCTCAGCGAGGTCCCGCTCACCCCGCAGGAGAAGATCAACGACCCGCGCTCGGCCGATCCCCGCCCGCTCTACGATCAATCGGAATGGATCGTGAACGCCGACCTCACCTGGGACAACCCACGCTGGGGCACCACCGCCACGGTGGCCTTCAACTGGGCCGCGCCTCGCATCTACCTCGTTGATGTGGGCGGCCCCGACATCTATGAGCACCCGCCGATGCTCCTGGACCTGATCGTCTCCCAGACAATCTCCAAACGCTGGAAGCTCCGCGCCTCCGCGAAGAATCTCTTCAACCCGGAATACGAGCGAACCTACGGCGATCAGTCGGGGGAACGAATCTACTCGCGCAATACCCGAGGCGTGGTCTTCGGCCTTCAGGCAACCTTCGAATACTGAAGCTGTTGGGCGGTGCGCGGTATCCGTGGGGGAGCACCGGAGACTTCATCCCCACCGACGCACGGACGCACCGGTTTTGTTCCCGGACCGTAACATTTCCGCCGTCCGGCTGTTGCCGGGCTCCTGTTCCTTTGAGGACTCGGACATCGATGATCCGATCAAACCCTACGATGAACTATAAATCTCCCAGGCTCCTGGTTCTTGGTGCCGTGCTCGCGGCACTGGCCGTCCAGCCTCCGTGCTCCGCAGCGACGCTTGAAGTCTCCGGATCCGTCACTGGCGACGTGCATTGGTCCTCCACGAACGAGTACCTGCTCACCGGCTACACCTATGTCCTGTCCAACGCCGTGCTGCGCATCGATGCTGGCACCGTGGTCCGTGGTCGGAACGGGGCGGCCCCCAACTTCGGCACCCTGTTCGTGTGCCAGGGAGGCAGGATCCACGCCGAAGGCACCCCCACCCGTCCCATCATCTTCACCGCCGAGGACGACGACCTCAGCGACAACGAGGACCTGCTGGTGACGGACCGCGGCCTCTGGGGCGGGCTCGTGATCCTCGGTCAGGCGCGCATCAACAAGGCGGTCAACGCCGCCGGTGACGCGAGCTCCCCCAGGTACGAAGTCTTCGAGGGACTGGAGGACCTCCAGATCGGCGGTCAGCCCGTTCACCGCTTCGGTGGCGACAAGGACGACGACAGCTCCGGGGTCTTGCGCTACGTCTCCCTGCGGCACGGCGGCCAGAAACTCAGTCCTGACAAGGAGATCAACGGCCTTTCCCTGGGCGGCGTCGGCCGGGGCACCGTCGTGGAGTATGTCGAGGTGCTCTCCTTTGCCGACGATGGCTTCGAGTTCTTCGGCGGCACCGTCAACACCAAGCACCTGGTTTCGGCATTCAACGACGACGACGCGTTCGACACCGACATGGGGTACTCCGGGAAGAACCAGTTCTGGCTGGGCATCCAGTCCAACGACAAGCGGGATTCGGGGTCGGAGCAAAACGGGGAGCCGAACGAGCGGAACGACGGCACCGGGGTGCCAGCGACGACCTACCAGATCTACAACGCCACCCTCATCGGCGCCGGGGCGGGCGCCGCCGGCACGGCCAACAACCACGCCATGCTCATCCGCCGCTACAACCGCTCGCAATGGCTCAATTCCATCTTCACCGAGTTCCACGGCCAACCGTTCAGCGGTGGCGGGCCCCAGACGGGATCGGCCCCGACCCTGATGGACAATCTCTGGTGGAACTTCACCGATCCGGTGTTCACCAACGAGCTGTTCACGGTCATCGCCAACCACAACCTCACGAACGTGAACCCGCAGCTTCGTGGCGTCAGCCGCGGTCCTGACGGCGGCTTGGATCCGCGTCCGCTGCCCGGAAGCCCCGCGACCACCAGCCCGCGTACCGCCCCATCCGATGGCTTCTACACCCCGGTGGCCTACCACGGGGCCTTCACCGCCGAGGACAACTGGCTCCGCCGCTGGACCTCCCTCGACCAGGGCGGCTTCCTCCCCGCGGCGACCAACCAGGTGATCGTGGGCACGCAGACGATCACCGGCGACGTCACCTGGTACTCGACCAACGTCTACGTGCTGACGAACTACGTCTACGTGCTGGCGGGTGCCACCCTCCGCATCGAGCCCGGCACGGTCATCAAGGGGCGTAACGGGGCAGCGCCCAATTTCGGCAGCCTCTTCATCACCCGCGGAGCGAAAATTCTGGCCGAAGGCACGCCCCACAACCCGATCATTTTCACCTCCGAAGACGACGATCTTGCGGACACCGAAGACCTGCGCATCAGCGACCGCGGGCTTTGGGGTGGCTTGGTCGTGCTGGGGAACGCCCGGATCAACCATGCCGTCGACGCCGCCGGCGACGCGGCCATGCCCCGGTACGAGGTCTACGAAGGCCTGCCTGACATCCAGCTCGATGGCCAGAATGTCCACCGCTACGGTGGGAGCGACGATGCCGACAACTCCGGCGTGCTGCGCTACGTCTCTCTGCGGCACGGCGGCCAGAAACTCAGCCCCGACAAGGAGATCAACGGCCTCTCGCTCGGAGGTGTGGGTCGCGGGACGGTCGTCGAGTACGTGGAAGTCCTATCGTTCGCCGACGACGGTTTCGAATTCTTCGGCGGGAGCGTGGACACGAAGTACCTGATCAGCGCGTTCAACGACGACGACTCGTTCGACACGGACATGGGATGGAGCGGGAGGAACCAGTTCTGGTTCGCGATCCAGTCGAACGACAAGCGCGACAACGGTTCGGAGCAGAACGGCGAGCCGAACGAGCGAAATGATGGCGCCGGGGTGCCAGCCGCGACCTATGAGATCCACAACGCCACGTTGATCGGTGCGGGGGCCACCGCGGGTGGGACGGCCAACAACCATGCCATGCTGCTGCGCCGTTACCTCCAGGCCGGCTGGTACAACAGCATCTTCACGGACTTCAACGGCCAGCCCCTGAACGGTGGCGAGCCGCAGACGGGTTCGACCCCGAAGTTCACGGACAACCTCTGGTGGGGTTTCGCGTTGCCGGTCTTCACCAACACCCTCTTTGTGGAGGCCTCCTTCAGGAACGAGACGACGGTCAACCCGCAGTTGCGCGGCATCAGCCGGGAGTTCGGTGGCATGCTGGATCCTCGCCCGGCCCTTGGCAGCCCGGCGCTGACCGCCGGCCGCCCTCTCCCTGAGGGGAGCGGCTACCTGCCCGCCGACTTCAAGGGCGCGTTCGGAACCGGCAACTGGGCCACCGACTGGAGCGTGCTGGCCGAAATGGGCATCCTCTCGGCCCAGGGTGGCTGGAACCCCATGGTCCTCCCCACACCCCCGGCCAGCGAGCTGGTGGTCACCGCCCAGCTTGACGTGGCCGGCCTGAAGCTGAGCTGGACCAGTGGCACTGGACCCTTCCAGGTGCAGCAGAAGGCAACTCTGGGCGAAGCCTCCTGGATCGATGTCCTGACCACCGACGAACGCACCGCGACCGTTCCGGCAGGTGGCGATGCCGGGTTCTTCCGGGTCGTCGGCCGCTGAGATAGGACCGACGGCGCACACCCACGAAGTGCGGAGGCCGGGACGCGGCGGAATCGCGAGGTCACGAGCTGCGGGTGAAAACCCGCAGCTCTTTCTTTTCCACCGCTGGCCAGGTGGGGGTGTTCGCGGCTAGTCTGCGCGCATGTCGCCCTGCGCCCGCGCCCAGGCCCGGTTCCCGAACCTGCCACCCCACCCGCGTCCATCCGTGCCGCCAGCCCCCACCTGCCCCCCGCCCCCAGGCCGCCGGCTGCTTGCGCTGCTGATGCTGCCGGTGCTCGCAGGGCTGGTCGCGGGTTGCGCCGCGGTCGACGCGGCCCGTGCCGGCCGGGGCTCGCCGTTGCGCCGCGCCCTCACCTTTCACGCCTCCTTCGATCGCGGTACGGACGCCGATTTCGCCCTGGGCGATCCCTGGTTGTACCAGGCCCCGTCCCTCGGCCAGGCGAAGGAGGCACGACCGGGGTTGCCGGGCGGTGGGATCGTCGAGCTGGAGCGGGTCGGCGGTCGCCACAGCGGCGCCCTGCGGTTCACGCAGCGTTCGGAGGCCGTGGTCTTCTACAAGGCCAAGGACAACCTCCGCTGGTTGCCCGAAAACTGGAGCGGCACGGTGTCCTTCTGGCTGCGCGCGGACCTCGCCACGCTCTCACCGGGTTTCGCCGACCCGGTGAACATCACGTCCAAGGCATGGAATGATGCCGCGTTCTTCGTCGAGTTCGAGAAACGTGGAGCGGAGGCGCCCTTCCGACTCGGGGCGTATGCCGACTTTCCGGTCTGGAACCCCCGCAACCGGAAATGGGAGGAGATCCCCGCGTCCGAAAAGCCCTTGTTCACCGTGGCGGGACCGCCCTTCGCTGGCGATCACTGGACGCACGTCGCGTTCACCTGGGAGCGGTTCAACACCGGGAGAAAGGACGGGGTCGCCGTGCTCTTCCTCGACGGCGCCCACGCAGGCGTGATCGGCAGCCGAACCCAAACCTTCACCTGGAACCCGGCCGAAACCCGCATCCACCTGGGTTTGGGCTACGTTGGCGCGATCGACGACCTCGCCGTCTTCAACCGGGCGCTGACCCTGACGGAGATCCAGGAAGTCCGCAGTCTGCCCCGGGGTATCCGGTCGCTCCTCGAACGCTGAGGCCGAGGCGAACTCCGGCGAGGATCTGCTACCGGTGCGGGTGCAGATGGTGAAGGATGTGGGGCCGCTCCAGTCCGTGGGCCAGCATCAGGGACTCCTCGTTGAGCACCTCCCTGGCCGGGCCCTGGGCGACGACCCGCCCCTGGTCGAGCACGATCACCCGGGAACAGACCTCCAGGACGAATTCGAGGTCGTGCGTGGCGATGACCTGGGCCACCGACAGCTCACGCAGGAGGTCGCGGAAGCTGCGGCGGCCCCGGGGATCGAGTCCACTGGTAGGCTCATCCAAGACGAGCAACTGGGCCTCGCAGGCCAGCACGCCAGCCAGACAAACCCGGCGCTTCTCGCCGTTGCTGAGGTGATGCGGGAGGCGGTCCTCGAAGCCGGGAAGGCCGACCCGCCCCAGCGCGCCGGCGACCCGGCGGGAAAGCTCCGGCTCCGCCAGCCCCATCTGCTGCGGACCGAAGGCGACGTCCTCCCAAACGGTGGGACAGAACAATTGGTCGTCGGGATCCTGGAAGAGAAGGCCCACGGCGGCCCGGACGCGGGCGAGGTTGGGCTCCGCCACCGGCAGGCCGAAGACGTGTACCGCGGGCGGTTGTGCGGACTGCTCCGGCAGGAGACCGTTCAGATGGAGCAGCAACGTGGACTTTCCAGCGCCGTTGGGACCGATCAGCCCCACCCGTTCGCCGGCGGCGACCGAGAAGCTCACCTCCCGGAGCGCCGTCCGTCCGTCCGGATAGCAGTAGCCCAGGTCCCGGACCTCCAACGCGTTCATGGTCCGAGGCAACCCGGAAAGATCACCACCACCCCCGTGCGCACATCGCCGCATGCACCCGCTCGGCACGTTCGGAGGTCCGGATGAACAGTTGCGCCGCCACCGTGGCCGCCGTCCGCCAGACGGGCCAGCGACCCCGCACGAAGGTCCGACTGCGCCGGGCACGCGACATCCGGCTGGTTTCGTCGGCGAGCAGGAAGAGATACCGATAAGTCAGCGCCAGCGTCGTCACGAAGAGCCGCGGGACGCGCAGCCACAAAAGCACGCTGAGGAGGTCGGAAATCCGGGTCGTGGCCATCAACAGCACCATGACCCCGAGACAGAGCGTGCTGCGGGCCAGCAGCCCCAGGAAGATCCACCCGCCTCCGGGTTGGGCCAGCGCCAGCACCGCCACCCCCGCCGCAAACGGCCAGACCAGCAGGAGTCGTCGCCCGAAATGTCCCGCAGGAACGCCCGCCCAGGCGATCGCCACCATCAGGACCACCGCCGAAACCCCGAAGATCCGCCACGCATCGCGCGGTTGCAGGGCCAGCCCCACGATCAGGGCAAGGGCCAGCGCCAGCTTGAGCCCCGCCCGCAGCCGGTGGAGCGGACCCGGCTGCTGCCAATACGGAACCAGGAGGCCGGCTTGCATGGATGACCCCGGACAATCCTGCGGAACTCACTCGCCCAGACCCCCCGTGCGCCGGCCTTCCCGCAGGTCCGACCGGGTCAACACTCCCGCCAGGACCCAGGAGAGCAGGAACGCCGCCCACGTCCCCAGCAGCCCGGCGAGCACCGTGGACCAACCCGGCGACGTCAACCCCGGCAGGGTGTAGTCCGGCCAGGGGGCGGCGAGCACCGGGGACGCTGCGGCCCGCTGCTCGAACCCCAGCCCCGCGGCCACCGATTCGAGACCGTCGGGCCAGCCAGAGGCGAAGGGCGCAACGAAGAGGACCAGCCCCAACGCCACCAGGAGGCCCTGCCAGACAAGGGCGCGTTGACGCGCGCGCGGGAAACCGGCCTCATTGTTCAGCACGAATTCCGGTCGCAGGCGAAGAATCGCGGCGACCACCAGCGTGGTGATCAAGGCCTCCCCGGCGCCGATCAGGGCGTGAATGCCCGCCATTGCGGGGAGAGCCGCGGACCAGGCCACCGTGCCCGACAACGCCAACTGCCCGGCGCAGGCGACCGCCGCCACGAGGGTGGAACACCAGGCCGCAAATGCCGTGGCGAGCAGACGCGAGCGCAGGCCAACCCCTGCCACCCGAAGCACCAGAGCATAGACCGCGTAACCTGACACCGGCGCCAGGATCGCCAGGTTGAACACGTTCACGCCCAGAGCGGTCACGCCGCCGTCCTGAAAGAGAAAACACTGCAGGACCAACACCGAGGCCAGAACCACCACGGCCGCGCCCGGGCCGAGAAGCACGGCGGCCAGCACCGCCCCGATCAGGTGACCCGAAGTCCCCGCAGCCACTGGAAAGTTGATCATCTGGGCGGCGAACACGAAGGCCGAGGTCATCCCCAGCAGGGGAATGCGACTCGGCGCCATCGTCTGCCGGACGCTCCGCACGGCCAGACCCACCCCCGCGACCGCCAGCACGGCCCCGGTCAGGGCCGTCTTCGCATCCAGGAAACCGTCCGGTATGTGCATGCTGATTGACGCTCGCCGCTCCGCGGGCGCCCGGCGGGACACCTGCGAATGACAACCGTCGGAGACCACCGCCGGGAACCCCCCACCGTGTGCCCGGGTTTCCCGGGCCGAACCACCAAGGGGCCCCGCTTGCTTAGAGGACCGGACGGTTGAAGTCGACCCGCGAATCATCCGTGACGGCCAGGGCGCCCCCCAGGGCGCCCCCTTCCTTCGGCCGCAATCCCGCCCGCAGGCTCGCCGCCCGCAACCGCTCCTGGAGCCGTGGACGGGACATGCAGAGCCACCGGGCGGCCTTCTCCTCGTCGCCTTCGGCCCGGGTCATCGCCTGTTCGAGGATGGCCCGCTCGGCCAACACGAGGAGCCTGGCGCGCGGGTCCTCGAGGTCGCCCCGCTCAGCCGCGGCAAGCAGCTCCGACGCCAGGTCGCGCAGCGAGCAGCCCAGACTTTCGGTTTCGGAGACGAGGACCGGCCGCGCCGCCGTGAGCACCGCCTCGAGCTGGGCGAGGGTCACGGCCTGGCCTTGCGATCGCCCCAGGGCCTTGCGCACCACACCCTCCAGTTCGCGGACATTGCCGGGCCAACTGGCGGAGCGGAGGCGCTCCAGGGCCTCCGGGAGGAACGACGGGGGAACAGCACCCTCCGTGGAACCATGGCGGAGAGCAAAGTACCGCACCAACGCCGGCAGGTCGTCGAGACGCTCGCGCAGTGCGGGCACGAAGATCTGGGCCCCGGCGAGCCGCTCGTGGAGCTCCGCGGCGTAGCCGCCCCCGCGGACCCGCGCCTCGAGATCCCGCGAGGTGCCCGCGAGGATCCGGACGTCCACCCGGATGGGTTCTCGACCGCCCATCCGCTGGAATGTCTGGTCCTGGAGAAACCGCAACAGCTTGGCCTGGGTGCCGGGCGTCAGTTCCCCGATCTCATCGAAAAACAGCGTGCCGCCGGCCGCCTGCTCGAAACGGCCAACCCGGCGGGCCTCCGCACCCGCGAAAGCCCCCCGTTCATGGCCAAAAAGCTCGCTCTCGAGCAACTTCTCCGGAATCGCGGCACAGTCCACCGTCACGAAAGCCTGATCCGCCCGATTGCTGTGCTGGTAGAGTGCGCGGGCGACCAGCTTCTTTCCCGTGCCCGGCTCACCGCGGATGAGGACGCTGGGAGGCTGCGACGCGTACCGGCCGATGTCCTTGTAGACCGCCTGCATCACGCGACTGGTGCCGATCAGGGCGACGCCCACCGGCACCTCGGGCCCCAGGGTCACGGGCTCGGTCATCCGCTGCCCCGCCTCGACCGCGCCCTGGAGCACCAGGAGCATCTCCGCGGGGGCGAAGGGCTTGAGCAGGAAATCATAGGCCCCCAGCTTC
>JBBQML010000070.1:0-11711 GCA_038328885.1 Verrucomicrobiota bacterium
GGTTTGACCCCGCGCACGTTGACGTCGAGCAGCGCGAGGGAATTGCAAAGACGATACATGCCGTACTTGCCGAGGACCCCCAGAAGGCCCATGCCGCCGCGCATCTTGATGGTGCGGGTGCCTGCGCCGCCCATGTCCTCGATCATCTCGCGGGGGTAGCCCTGGGATTCCAGGAGCTTCGCGCCCGCCTCGCCGCTGTAGCGAGTGGCGATGGCCTTGGTCGCCCTGGCGATGTAACCGAAGGCGTCGTCCCACGAAATGCGGTCGAATTTGTCGGTTCCCCGCGTGTCGAATTTGTACTTCGCCTTGACTTCCGGGGTCAGGGTGGGGAAGCCATCGTCGGCCCAGCGTTTCCAGCCCCGCCGGACGATGGGATGTTTGAGGCGGTACGGGCCGTAGACGATGCGGTGAAAGGTGTAGCCTTTGGCGCAGTGGCGGTTGCCCCAGGACGCCGACGCGTGCTTTCCGTACAGGTCGGTGTAGGTGTGTACGTCGAACTGCTCACCGAGCCTGACGATGACCCCGTTGCGGACGTGGGCGGTGATGCGGCAGTTGTGGGTGTCATTGGGTGCGCAAACCCAGGAGAACTGATGGTCGTAGGCGTATTGATTCCGGTAGAGCTGCTCCCATTCGCGGTTGGGGTAGTGGGCGAGAGGATTCAGGATTTCATCGCCGGTGGCTTGAGCCTGGAGAAAGCGCAGCGGGAGGAACTGGGCCGCCGTCACGCCCGCGCCGACAAGGCCACTGCGTTGGAGAAAGGAACGGCGGGTGAGATTATCGTTCATAGCGTTGCTCGGGGAATCGGCGTTTAGCGTTGCGCCGCGGCCGCCTGGGCGTTGTCGAAAACCAGCTGGTACCAGTTGCTGACCATCTTTTGACCGTTGCGGTCCCCTTGCTCGCCATTCCAGACGGCCAAGGCCACGGGAACAACTTTGCCGGCGTTGAACTTTACATCGTCGGCGTCGGGGGAAACCAAATCGCGGATGAAGACTACGCTCCAAAATCCGTCGTGCCAGATTCCCTTTCCTTCGACGTTCTGTTGCGCGGCGGGCTGGGAAGTGAACGAGCCGAAGCCGCGGGCGTTGGCGTCCTCGACCGGTGAACGGTGCGGCTGCGAGGTCACGTTCCCGGCGCTCACGGCCGTGCTGTAGTTGGCGAGGGTCCAGGCATCCACGTGCATTGATGGGTAGGCGTCCTTCATGTCCGGGGCGCCGCCGAGGGGTATACCCTGCCAGCCAGCCTTCCATTGCCAGAGATTCACGGGGTTCTCCAGGTCGCCCATGCCGAGAAACCCGTACTTGCCCGAGAGCGAGAACTGGAGGGCCGCCGCGTCCTGGAAATCCTGCACGCGAATGGCCCTGTCCCGAGGGAGTTCATCGCGCCACTGGAGAATCACCGCAATCCGGTTGCCGTCCGTGACCGCGGAAATGGCGACGGCGTAAATCTGGTTGGGCTCGGGCCACAGCGGGTTTAGTGGGACCCTCACGGGATCGAGGGTTTCCCAGAAGGGGTCCAGCGGTTCAGTGGGGAGGCGCGGGACGCGGGCCACATGGATCGAACTGTCGGCGGGCGCGAGCAGGTCGTTGACGGCGACATCGGTCCGGCGCAGGGATTGGACGTAATGCACGAGCGCCCAGCGTTCCTCCGGCTTCAGGATTTCCTCTCCGTAGGGAATCATCGGCGTGCCCGGCATGCCGTTGTGGATGCGGAGATAAAGGTCGCGGCCGGTGTGTCCGCCCCGGAAAAGGCCGGTGTTGAAGTCGCGCGGAGTGATCGCAAGTCCCGCCGCGTCCTTGAGCGTGGGCACCTGCGGCCCGTCGCCCGCGCCGGTCTCCCCGTGGCACTGGGAGCACTGCATCTTTCGGTAGACGTCCCGGCCCAGGGTAAGCTCCTGCACTCCGGCAGCCGGCTCCTCAGGCACTTCGACGGCTTTGGCGAGGGTGCCGTTAGCGGCGGCTTCGTCGAACCAATTGACCGGCTTGCCCCCCTTATCCGGTTTGATGGTCAGTTGCTTGACGTACCGGACCACGTCCCGTCGCTCGGTCTCGTCAAGATAGGAAAAACCCGGCATCGAACTGCCGGCCAGTCCGCGGGTTACCGACTGCAGGAGGTCGTCGTCGGTGGGGAGCGACGGACCGGGGGTCGACTTGATCTTGAACTGGCCGGCGCTGAAATCCCGGGGCCGTGGGAACAACCACACCGATGCCGGTCCCTTTCCATCACCGGTGCTGCCATGGCAGGCGGCGCAGTGCCGGGAGTAGACGGCCAAGCCGGGGGGCGGTGAATCGGCGGTGGTCGCCCGTGACGGGGGGACTTCTGCTGAGAGCAGGACGAGCGTCGCACCGCAAAAAAGGACGGGACCAACCCAACGCCGTGGCGCTGTCTTCATCGGTTCGCAAGCTTCGCCCCCCGTCGTGGTGGCTCGCCTTGATCTTGGTCAAGCCAGGGCCAAACGCCACTTGAGCTGGTGAGGCCGAACGTGGCCCGTGCTGCCGCGGCAGAACTGGAGCGCCTGCCCCGGGCGAAGCCGCCGCCGCCTGGACGGCGATGATCTGCCCGATGAGCAGGGCGAGGTCATGGGGGGAGATGACCTAGGTCAAGGCGCACTCGTTTGCTCCGATGTTCGACTCGTTTGCGTGTACACCCGATCGCAGCCCGGTTGCGCCAGCACGAGCCCTGGGGCGTCCCAAAGCCACTCGAATGAAGGCTAAACCCAAGGACGGTCAGGCCATCTCGCCCGACGACGGTTGGCATTCGCTACGCGTTCGATTCTGCCTTGCGAGCCTCGTGGCGTTGACGGTCAGTGGGCTGGCGATCAGCGTCGGTGGCTTTCGACCATGGATCCAATGGACGGTCCTGCTTCACACGGCTTTGGGCGGTGTGGCTTTGGTCCCGGTCGTCTGGTATTGCGTCGCGCATGTGCTGGCCTATCGCCGGCATGCGCTATCGAGCACGACGCTTCTCGGTTGGATCGCCATGGCCGGGTTGGTCGTTGCCTCGATCTCGGGCGTTGTCCTGACCGTCCAGGCTCTGGTGGGGACGCGAACGTCGGTTTCTTGGCGTAACGCCCATTTCGCTTCGACGCTCGGGCTCGTTGGCGGGATGGTGCCGCATCTGGCGGCCGCGCTGTGGCGACAGCGGAAGACGGGGCCGGTGGTGGGTTGGCCGAGGGGCGCGGCCTCCATGGTGGGCGCCGCGGCGTTGGTGACCGCGGTTTGCCTTGGATTGCCGTATATCTACTCGGGCGCGAGGTACACGAACGCGTTTCCGGCAGACTATAGCTACCTCTACGGCACGAACCGGCCATTCGCCCCCAGTCTCGCGCGGACCGATACAGGGGGAGCCTTCGATGCGCGGTCGTTGGCCGGATCCCATGCCTGCGGCACCGCGGGATGCCATGATCAAATACTCGAGGAATGGCAGCCAAGCGCACACCGGTATGCCGCGATGGACCGCGTTTTCCTGGGTATTCAGGACGTCATGGCCCGCGAAAACGGGGCCGAATCCACGAGGTACTGCGGCGGTTGCCACGACCCCATCTCTCTTTTCAGCGGCACCAAGAACATTTTCGTCGAGAACCTCACCGGCCTGCATGGCTACCAGGAGGGGATCTCGTGCCTGGCTTGCCATGCCATCCGTGAGACGGATATCAAGGGAAATGCGAACTACACGGTGACGCAGCCAAGGGAGTACCTTTGGCAATGGGAGACCAACGGAATGCGTCGTGTGCTGCGGGACTTCCTCATTCGCTCAATCCCCGGGGAACACCAGAAGCTCTCGAAGCGGTCCTTCAAGAAGCCCGAGTACTGCGCCGCGTGCCACAAACAGTTCATCGACGAGGAGATCAACCGGGTGGGCTGGGTACAGCTGCAGAACCAATACGACAACTGGGCCTCCAGTCGTTGGAATCACAAGGGCGATGCGACAAAAACCGTCGAATGCCGGGAATGCCACATGCCCCTCGTCGCATCTCGGGATCCGGCTCGCGGCGACCTTCTCGATTACAATCGGTCCGCGGAGGACGGCAAGCACCGCAGCCATCGTTTCCTAGGAGCCAATACGATCATCCCGACGCTTCAGGCCCATGAGTTACCCGGGTGGGACACTCACTTGAAACTCACCGAAAGCTGGTTGCAGGGGACTTTCATGGTTCCCGAGATCGCCGAAAAGTGGGCGTCGGGTCCCATCGTACGGGTCTTGGCTGTGGCACCTTCCACGGTGGAGCCGGGTGCCGACATCCCGCTGCGGGTGGTGATGGCCTCCACCAAGGTCGGGCACGACTTTCCCACGGGACCGCTCGACATCATCCAGAGCTGGCTCGCCATCCGTGTCACCGACGATGCCGGCCGGGTGGTCTGGACCTCTGGTCAGCGGGACGCCCGGAATTTTCTCGAACCCGGCACGTTTCTGTTCAAAGCGGAACCGGTGGACCAGCACGGCAACCTGATCGATCGCCACAACCTCTGGGAAATGGTGGGAGTCCGGTTTCGCCGAGCCCTCTTCCCAGGTCATTCGGATTCCGTCTCGTTCAGTGTTCCCTGCAGCGGGATTTCGCCGGCGTCCGAGCGGAAGAAGCCCACCGAGGGCGAGGACGCGTTAGAACTCGCGACCCCGATCGTGCCTGCTCCGTCGGAACCGGGCTCCTACCACATCGACGTCGCCCTGGAGTACCGAAAGGTGGACCAGTTTCTGCTGAACCACATTTTCGGGGCGACGAACACCTTCACGGCACCGGTGACCCAGATCGCCCGGACGAACATCGTGGTCCGAGTCGCCGCGCGGGAACGCGCGGCGGCAGGGGGCGCGGCCCGATGAACGAATCTGTCCTTTCGCCCCGGCGGCGTCGTCTCCGCGTGACGGCGATCCTCCTAGCCGTCGTGGCCGTGATCGGGGGCATCACGGGTCTGGTGGTCCACCTGTGGACGCGACCGACCGAGTACCGGCCGGATGAGCGACCCGAGGAAATCACCAGCGTCCTGTCAACCTCGTTGCCGACCAACGCCCCCCTACCGCACCTTGCCGAGGTCTCGGAACAGGCGGGCCTGGGCGGGTTCCGGAACTTCGCTGGAAAGCGAACTTCGCAGCTTCCTGAGGACATGGGCCCGGGGTTGGCCTGGGGCGACTACGACAACGACGGAGACGACGATCTGTTCCTGGTCTCGGCAGGCGGCGCGCTGGACCTCGCGGAAGACCATCTGCTTCCATGTCGGCTCTTTGAGAACCTCGGGAACGGCTCGTTTCGACCCTGCGAGGGCTTCCCCGAACTGCGGATTCGCGGAATGGGGGCGGCCTGGGGGGATTTCGATGGCGACGGATACCTCGATCTGGCGGTTTCCGGATTCAACGCCCTCCGCCTGTTTCGCAACGAGGGCGGAACCGGGCGGTTCCTGCCGGACGGCCGGTTGCCGAACCTTCCCGGGTTCTGGGCCGGATTGGCCTGGGGGGACTACGACCTCGACCGCCGCCTGGATCTCTATGTCTGCAACTACGTGGTCTACACCCCGGATGCCGAAGTTCGCGACTTGGCCTCGGAACAATTGGGTACGGCGGTTCCCTACACCCTGAACCCCGCTTCCTTTGCCCCTGGCCGCAACGCGCTGTTTCACCAGAATGCCGACGGTTCCTTCACGAACGTCGCCCCAGCTCTGGGGGTCGAGAATCCGGAGGGGCGCAGCCTTGGGGTGCTTTGGCACGATTTCGATCTCGACGGCGATCTCGACGTCTACGTCGTCAACGATGTTTCCGACAACGTGCTGTTCGAAAACCTGGGCGGGCGCTTCCGCGATTTCAGTCACGCAGCGCACGTCGCGGATTACCGGAGCGCCATGGGGTTGGCGGCCGCGGACTTCGATCGGGACGGAGACGACGACCTGTTCATCACGCATTGGGTCGCCCAGGAAAATGGGTTTTACGAGAACCTCTGGGCAGATTTTAACCGACAACCCTCGCACCAGGTGCCGCCGGGCAGGCACAGCGGGGACCGAGTCTCCCGCGCGTCGATCACGGCTTCGAAGGCGGCTGACGGCCGCGGGTCGGATGGAGCCGGAACTTCCCGCGGCCCGGAGGACGCTCGGTTTCCCCTCCAGTTCATCGACATCGCGGACCGGATTGGCCTTGGTCAAATCTCACTGGAGCAGGTCGGATGGGGTGCTGAATTCGCGGATCTGGACCACGACGGTTGGCTGGACCTGCTGGTCGCCAATGGCAGCACGCTGGAGATCGAGGGACCCGTTCCGAGGTCCCTCAAACCGGAGGCGCCGCACCTGTTCTGGAACCGTCGAGGCTCCGCCTTCCACGATCTCGCACCCCTGAGTGCACTCCTCCGGCAGAAGACGGTGGGCCGCGGGTTGGCCTGCGCCGATTGGGACGGGGATGGGGACGTCGACTTCGCGATTGCGGACCTGGGTGGCGGGGTTCGCTTGTTTCGCAATGACATGTCCGCCGGCCGCTGGCTCCGGGTTCGGCTTCGGAGTCGGAATGCCGCCGGGGTGGTCAACGGTTTCGGACTGGGAGCCACCGCCGTGGCGTGGGTCGATGGAGTGCCTCTTCGCCGTTCGGTGAACAGTGTGAGTTATCTCTCCCAAAGCAGTTCCATCCTGCACTGGGGACTCGGAGCCGGGGGCCAAGTCGATCGACTCGATGTCCACTGGCTCGCCGGGGAAGTCCAAACGTTCGTGGGTTTGGAGGCTGGCGGTTATTATGAACTTCGCGAAGGTCACCCCGAGATTCGACGGGTGGCATTGCCGGCCAGCGCCGGCCAAACTACCGGCGTGGCGGTGAAACCGAGCCCGAATGCGGCCGAGGCGGAGGTTGCGACCGATCCCCGGACCCGGGTGCGGCGGTTCTGGGAACTGCAACGAGCGGGTATGAACGCCCTCAAAGTGAATCTGGACCCTCCCAAGGCTATCCGCCTTCTCCGCGACGCGCTGGCGATCGATCCGAATCACCAGGATTCCCGCTACTACCTCGCGCAGGCTCTCGTAGGAACGGGCGACACGGAGTCCGCGCTCCGGGAGTTGTCCATCCTGCAGGGTATCGCGCCGGCCAGCCACCGTGCTTGGCAGCAGTGGGGAGTTCTGCGGGTTCAATCCACAACCGATCCTGCGCACCTGATTGCAGCCGAGGAAGCGCTCCAACGAGCCTACCGACTGAACCCCGAGGAAACCGGGGCACTTCTCGCTTTGGCCGCGGTTGCCCTCATGCGAGGGCAAAGTGCAGTTGCGGAGCAGCGCCTCGTGGCGGTGTCCCGAACGAACCCGCGATCCGCGGGAGCCCACTTCCTTAGCGGCTATATGGCGTGGAAACGGGGCGACCCGGCCCGGGCCCGCGAATTGCTGGCGGTCGTCCGCGAAAGCCGCGGACCCGACTGGCAGCCGAAAGGTGCGACGAGCGAGGGGGATGTCCGGCAGAAACAGCACGCGGAAACCATCCCGCTGTCGTCCTTTTGGGAGGAATGGGACGGGGATTCCGATCTCCATCGGGCATTCCAGCGACTGGAGCAGCGCCTTTCGCGTGCAGACGTGTCCGGTTTGGATGAATCGCGGCCACCCGGGGCAGACCCGGGAGCGTCCCCCCATCGCGACTGATCCGATGAGCGAAGCCCGATCCCAACCCCTGGTGTACTCCTGTTCCGGTGCTTCAAGCGCCGCTCAGATGGCCAACCACATCGCCATCCGACTCGATCGCCTCAGGGTCGCCGAAATGTCCTGCATCGCCGGGGTGGGCGGCGACGTCGGTCCCCTGGTTCGCACCGCCCGATCAGGACGTCCGATCCTGGTGCTGGACGGATGTCCTCTGCACTGTGCGGCACGAATACTGGATCGGCAGGGGATTCGACCGGCCTGGCAGTTCGATTTGAGACGGCATGGAGTCGAAAAGCAGCAGCCGAGGATTTCGACCCGGACGACGCTGCCCGAGTTCTGGAGAAGATCCTTGGCGAATTGCGTGAGCCGGAGATCGAAACGGGGAGCGGTTCTCCGGATTCCGTCGGCAACCGAGCCGGCCATCCTGCCGACGATAAATCGCCTCCGGCCCGCGTGACCGGGGAGTCTGCACTCTGATCACCGGCGATGCTCGCGCACGTGATACGGACTTTGAATCCGGGAGAGCATTTTCGCGCAAGGCACCAGGCTTGGAATGGCTCCGCATCAGCAGCCGAAAGATCTCCCACAAGCCTCCATCCGATGGGCTTTTGATCCGATTCAAGTCGCCGACGGGCTCGGCCAGATCGAGTAGGGGATAGCCACCCCCAGTGTGGGCGGACCTCATCCCGGAACACTGCGGTTCCGGCGACGGTAGTGCGGTTCCACGGCGCGGAAGAGGTCGCTCTCCGCTTGGTAGGCGACCATTTTGACGGGGTTGACCAGGTGCTGAATCTCCGGCGCGAGTTTGACCACCGGCTCCGAACTCACGCTCTGTACCGGGACCCTGCGGGGCACTTTGTTGCGGCGGGCTTCGAGCCTCTCCACCCGTTGCTAAGCCTCCCAGATCTGCTGGCCGAGCTTGCCTTGGGAGATATAGAAATCGCGGATGGTGCGCCGGCGTTGCTCCACATTGGTGAAGGCTTCCAGACCATACTCGGCCTGGAGACGCTCCCACCGCGCATGGGCCTCAAGCAGTTGCGCGTCGACCCGGGCCCACTCGGGATTCGGGACTTCCCGCGCGGGGTCGTCGGGCTCGACACCGTGTTCGCCTTCAAGGGCTTCATCATGCATGCTGGCCCGATTCCGTCCGTCTTTTTGGCACAACCTCAAACAGCCGGTGAATGACGGTCAGATAGACGGCCCGCTCGACGTCGAATTCGAACCCCCGGGAAAGCAATTCCTGCTTCAGAACTGCGCCGATGGCGAGATCCTTCCAGAGGCGGGAGAAGACCAGGTCGGGACCGATGTGTTGGATGCCAACGGGTTCGGTCTTACCGGCGGCATGGGCGTCGATGACGGCGAGCTTCTGGCTGAAGCGCAAACCGGAACGAAGCAAGGCATCGAATTGTCCGGTGGACTGGAGGACATCCAGGCGACCGAGCGTGGCGAGGACCCGCTGCTGCACGCGTTGGTCCTGGCGGAAACTCTCGACGACCTGGAGGTAGGCGTAGGTCCCGGTGCGTTTGACTCGGAAGAACATGCGTCCTGGTGGTTGCCACGACGCAAGTGGGGCATTAAGATATTGAACTCAAGTGACTTTCTGCAATTTCCGTGAGAATTTGGCACTACAAATTGAGTTTCTGTTTTGCACGCACTCAGAATTCCCAATGAATCCGCAGCTTTCGGCACTGAAGTTCGAAAATGCTGTAGAAGTTGGGTGTGACGATACCGAGCCGCAAAAGCCGAAGAGGTTACACGGCCGGGCCTGACGATCCCTTCGCGCTTCGAGATGCCTCCGCTGCCTTGGCGCGGCGCACGTCTCCATCCTCGTGGCCCGGTTTCAACAATCCGTCCTCCATCTCCAGCGTCCGGTCGAAGACATCCAACGCCCGCTGATCGTGCGTGACGACGATCACGCCCGTGCCGCGCTCGTGCGCCACTTTGCGGAACAACTCCATCACCTGCCGTCCGCGATGACTATCGAGCGCGGCAGTCGGTTCGTCGGCAAGCAGGAGGTCCGGTTGGTTGGCCAGCGCGCGGGCCACGGCCACGCGCTGTTGCTGCCCGCCGGAAAGGGCGTCGGGCAAATTGCCCGCGCGGTCGGCCACACCGAGGTAGTCGAGCAACTCCAATGCGCGATGCCGTGCCTGTCGGGACGAAGCGCCGTTGATTTCGAGGGCGATTTGCACGTTCTGAACGGCGTTCAGGAACGGGATGAGATTCGCCTTCTGAAAGACAAACCCCAGGTGATGCCGCCGGAACGCACGCAGGTTCACCAGCGGTTGCGGGCCATCCAGCACCGGCACGCCTCCAATGACGACGCGGCCGGACGTGGGCGGATTGATGAGTCCCATCGCGGTCAGCAGCGTGGACTTGCCCGCGCCACTCGGCCCGAGCAGTGCGATGACTTCGCCGCGTGCGACCTGGACCGTCACGTCTTTCATGGCCACGACCTCGGTGTTGCCGCGGCCGTAAATCTTCGTGAGTTCGAAGACTTCGATGGCTGGCTGGTTGGCTGGGGGGGGCTTCATCACGACAAGATCTTGTTCGGCTCGACGCGCAGGGCTTTCCAAATGCCGAGCGCGCTCGCCACCACGGAGATCATCACCACCACCACCGCCAGTCCCCACAGGTCTTCTGGCGTGATCAGCACGCGACGGGGGAACTTCGGGAAAATCCAGCCGCCCAGATACCACGCGATGCCGAACCCGAGAGCGCCGAGCAGCAGCGCCTGTTGCAGAATGAGACCGATGATCATGGAGTTGCGCGCACCCATGAGCTTGAGCATCGCGATGTCGTGGATCTTATCCAGCGTGAGCGTGTAGAGGATCAGCGCCATGATGATGGTCGAGATGATGACCAACAAGACGCGGAACAAGCCGATTTGCCGCCGAGCCTTGTCAATCATGCCATACACGAGGAGTCGCACCTGATCGTCGCGCGTATGCACCGACACGTCGGGCCAACCGGCGATGGTGGCGGCCACGGCAGCGGGATCAATTCCCGCGGTGACGCGCACGGTGATGGCGCTGACCATCGGGGGCGCGAGGGCGGGGAGGCCCGACGACAATCCGCCGCCGCGCTCCAGCAACAAAGGCTGCACCTGCCCGATATCCTGCCCGACCGCCCGCTGAACACGCGCCGCGCGCTCCAGCCGAATCGCCTCGCCCGAGAGATCGAATTGAACGGCCTGCGCGTCCTGCGTGGTGAAGAACGCGATGCCGTCACCGCCCGACGCCACCATTCCCTTGGTGATGCCGACGACCGAGTAGGTGTCTTTCCCCAGGACCAACTTCTCGTCCAGGTTCAAGCCGAGCGACGCATCGGCAATCAGTTCGTAGTGGGCTTGCGACAGCGGTCGTCCGGCGGTCAACGCCACCCACGCGCCCTTGTCTTCGGGCCAAGCCAGGCCGTGGACGTTCATCCGCAGCGGTTTGCCCTGGTGTTCGCGCTGAACATTGTGGGAAACAAAAGTCCGCGCGCTCGCCACGCCCGGCACGGCGCGGAGGCGATGTTCCAAATTGGCGGGCAGACGGGAAATTTCGGCAAATGGCCCGCGTGTGCCACGTTGGACCACCCACAAATCCGCGCCGATGCGGTCCACGACCACGAGCGCATCGTCAATCATGCCCCGGTAAATCCCGCTCATCCCGAGCACGATCATCAGGAGCAGGCCGATTCCCACGGCGGTGAGCGCGAACCGGCCGACGTTGTGCCGGATGTCTTGTGCCGCCAGGTTCATGATTCCTTGATGCGTTGTCCGTCCGTGAGCGCTCCGCTTCTGCCTTCCACGGGTCTGAGGATGTGCTCCCCTTCCTCGAGTCCGCGCAGCACTTCGACGTTTTCTCCGCCCTCCAGTCCCAGCGTGACTTCGCGCCAACGCGCTCTGCCACTCCCGGCGACGAACACTCCCGCCTTCCCGCCGCGCCAGACAAGGAACGGTTTAGGAATCACTAGAACGGCGTTCTTGTGCGCGGTTTCGATATAAACCTCGGCCCGCTGGCCAACACTCCAATTCGCCGGCAGTTCCTTCAAACTCACGTCCACCCCGGATCTGTCGGAATTCCTGCGGGCGCGCCTGCCGGATGCGCTGCGCGCGCTCTGGTGGGAAGAGGTCGCCAAGCAGCA
>JBBQML010000071.1:0-11678 GCA_038328885.1 Verrucomicrobiota bacterium
ATGGTCTCTGCAAAGAACGCGGCGTTGTTGTCGGCCAGTTGCCGCTGCGATTCCTCCAGATGCCGGGCAAGCCGTTCACGGCGCTGGGCCCCGAGGGTCATGCCCGCCTGCTCGGCGGCGTCCCAGGAGGTCACCCCTGCGGCCCAGATCCGCTCCTCGGCTTTGATTCCGACCCCTGGCACGTGGCAGAACGTCCGGCGTAGCACGGGAGCAGCTTGGCGATGGCGGAACGCTGCGACAACCCCGCACCTGGAGCGACGTTGGATCGTCCTCGTATCGGGGCATCAACGCCTGCTGGCACCTCCGCTGACAATGTGTGAGCGGATTGAGTCACGTCAGATCAAAGAGGATCGCCTCGGTCTGCCGAGTGGCCGCCAAGGTGAGCGTTCCGGGTTCCTCGGTGCTCGCCCCGTCTCCGGTCGTCAACTCGACACCGTTCAGGCCCAGACCTCCTTCGGCAATCTGGAGCCACGCACCGCGCCCGGGCTTCAGTTCGTGCGTCACGCTCTGACCGGGCTTGAGACGGAGCCGGTAAATGTCCGCGTCCTGATGGATCGTGGCCGAGCCCTCCCGACCGTCCGACGAGATGACGAGCACTTTTGCCGCATCGGCGTGCTCCTCCTTCGGATGCCACTCGGTATAGCTGGGCTGGAGCCCTCGTTGGCGCGGCATCAGCCAGACTTGCAGGAAATGAAGAGGCTCGCCGCGGGAGGGGTTGAATTCGCTGTGCGTGATCCCCCGGCCCGCGCTCATGAGCTGAATCTGGCCTGGCTTGAGCTGACTTCCGTTACCCATGCTGTCGCGGTGCTCCAGCGTTCCCTCGAGGACGTAACTGAAGATCTCCATGTCGCGGTGCGCGTGGGTTCCGAACCCTTGCCCCGGCGCGACACGGTCGTCGTTGATCACCCGAAGCGTCCGGAAACCCATGTGCGCCGGGTCGTGGTAGTCGGCGAAGGAGAAGGTGTGGTGCGACTTCAACCAGCCGTGGTCGGCGTGGCCGCGTTCGCCTGCCCGTCGGATGCTCAACTGGTTCTTGGTCGTCGTTTCCATGCCCCGAAGATGCGGCCTCCTCGAGGAACCCGCCAATGTCCACGTCGGCGGTCGTCGGACCCTGCTCGGCCATCCAAAGCACATCGTGACCGTTCTCCCGCAGGGTGTAGACCGCCTGCCCGGGAAAGTCCTCGTCCGCGCAGATTCGCAATCGACCCATGGTGAGGATCTTACCAGAAAGGGTTACGGCCCCAACCAACGAGTGGCGCGGGGGTTTGAGAAACGGAAAGGGTCACTTCAACCGGCAGTCGCGAATACGGTGTCGGCAGCGATGCTTTCCCGGGCATAGGCGACGCAAGCGAGGATGTCCTCCCGTCGTAGCCGGGGATAGTTCCGCAGGATTTCGGCCTCGCTCCACCCGGCGGAGACGAGTTCCAGCACGAAGTCCACCGCCAGCCGGGTGCCCTTGATGATCGGCTTTCCGACGAGCACACCCGGGTCAACGGTGATGTGGTCCTGCCAGTTCATGTCGCGAGAATAGCCCGTCGCGTCGGACAAGGAAAGGACCAGGAAGCGTTCAGAGCTCATGTCGGCCCGTCCGGTTGGGGCAACCCAAGTCTGCCGCAGAAGCACGGCGACCCGTCAACCCGCGGTGGCGACAGGCTCGTTCCGTCACTCCGTTCCGGCATCGGCTGGCCCTTCGGTAAGCGGTTCATCCTCCGGCAGGATGACCACGGGCGGATCGCCGGGCTGGGCGTTTCGCTCCCAAGCAGCGCTCACGATTTCGATATGTTCCGCAGGAATGAGCATGACCCTTCCGATTGGGCTGGCCGTTTTCGCGGGGGTGTCCGAAGGCGGTGTGGTGATCAGGCCGCGCAGGAGGGTCGCGGCTGCCCGCAGTTTGAGGCCGTCGTCGGGTGATGCCAGCAAGCTCGCGAGGGTTCCCACGGCCCTGGGCAGGATCGCCTGCAAGAGAAGGCGAGCCTCGGCCAATGATTCATCCCCCAGTTGCAGGAGACGGTTGCGAAACGCTGGCTCACACCTCCAACAGGCGATGGTGCGGTGGGAAACTCCTGCCGACTTGGCCGCATCGTCGAGGGTCGCGCCTGCCACCAACGCGGCGATTGCCCGCTCCTGGCGGTGCCAATTGGTGCCATTCTGGGACACGTCACCAAGATGCCCATGCCGGCGGTTCTTGTCGTGCCTCGCCCGGGGCCGCGACATCAGTACATCAGGACGCCCCAGTTCGGAATGCTCTCCCCAGCCCCAGCGACCGCCCCCGCGGAGCCGGCGACGCCTCCCCCCGAATCCGGTCGAAAATCGGCTTCGCCAAAACGGGAAAGGCAGCGTCCTGGAAGGCTTGGTCGTCCATGTTGCGGGTGACGATCTGGTCGTTCTCCGCCATCCGCTGGACCATCATCTCCTCGATGAATCGGCGGATGCCGAGTTGGAACTTGTCGCACGGGTTGGCTCGGGCGGTTTGGATGACCTGTGTGCAGTGACGACTGTTTTCGCCAGGAGGTGAAGAATAATTGGCATTGCCCACGCATCTCGGCATTCGGCTCGCGTGCGATGATCCTTTGATGTTCCTCGAGGGTGATGGCCCGTCGGTCGGCGCTCACGGTCCTGGGCCACTGAGGCTTGATGATCACTGGCAACGGCAGCCAGTTCATCGCGAGTGCGAAGTTATGGATGCGGCGCAAGTAGACGTTGGTGGAGATCGTCCCTGCCTCGAGGACTCGGAGGAACTGCTCGGCTTGAGTTGCGAGCACCACGACCGGCCGGATGAAATCGAATGCATGGTCGCGGATGGCCGTGGTCCATCTCTCGCGCGTGTGACCTTCTTTTAGCCTCAAGATCTCGTCCATGACGGCCTGCCACGTCCGCTTTCCGATGGAGGGGTCGGTGGCGGCGAGGTAGGCGCGAGCGATCTGAAGGTTGATGTGGGGTTTGCGCTCTGCCTCGTTGCGGGCGCGGAGAATGTGGCGGGCATCCGCGGGGTTGGCAGTATGCAAGCTCTCCTGCTTACCGGTGACGCCGTCGTGGATGTAGTACCAGCCGCCGATTCCGCGGCGGAACAGCCGGAAACGTTGCTTGATGGATGTGCCTCAGGGTTGTGAGGCTAAGGCATCCGGATGGGGGTAAGTGAGCGGGTATGTGCCCGCGCGGGGAGAGTATTCTGGGGTAAAACCGAGGTCCCAATCTGCTGACAATTCCGCTGATAGTTGGCCTTCATAAAGTTGTAAAAGGCTTATGGAGCAACTGTTAGAGCTGGAGCCAATGGTCGGGATTGAACCGACGACCTACGGTTTACGAAACCGGAAACGCGCCTTCGGGATTACGGTGCGAATACCTAGCTAATCCCCCATGAATAAAGGCTGAAACGCGATCTCGGCGTTCTGGAGGAAGGAGTGTAATTACGAAGTATTCCGAAGCTTGCGTGTTCCGATTTGTTCCGAATTTAACAACCGAACTGCCGAGTCCTGGCTTGAAAAACCACCCCGCCACGCGACGCTGAGCCCATGACGACAACAGTGTTGGCGGACAACACGGTGAAAATCCCCGACGCGATCGCGCGGCTGCTGGACTTGAAGCCCGGGGCAGCGGTTGACTTGCAGGTCGCCGAGGATGGCACGCTGCTCGTTCACAAACACCGCACGCGCGGCGAGCGGGCCGACAAGCTCGTGGGCATCGGCCGCCCCTTCCTCAAGCCCGGCGAGGATCCCGTAGCACAACTCGTCGAGGAACGGGTCCAGGACGCCGTCTGAAACATGGCCCAGGTCACCCACATCCTCGACACCTCCGCGCTGCTGGCGCACGCATTCCAGGAGCCGGGTTGGGAGCGCGTAACGGAAATCCTCCACGACGATGCCGCTGTGCTCGGGCTGCCATCTGTTGTCCTGTTCGAGTTCCTGTTGCGGATGCAGGACACGGGGGTGCTCGACCGGCATCCCCAGATCGTGGCCGAATACGAGACCCTGTTCGATGTCGCCATTCCCATGGATACCGGAGTCGCGAACGCGGCCTTCCACCTGAAGCATGAGACCCCGGAACGCCTTCCTGCCATGGATGCCCTGATCGCGGCTTGCGCCAAGGTCCACGGTGCCGTCCTGGTCCATCGAGACCCGCACATCGCCCAAATCCCCCTACATCTGCTCCGGCACGAGACGCTGCCACCGAAGGCCTGACCGCCGGCAACCGCCCCAAGGCTGACGTCCTCTTTCCCTGTCTCAACCTCGAGGAGCTTGAATCTGGCAGCCCAGGATTGAGCCCCACCCGCAGACCTACCCTGAGTCCGCGCGGACCGAGAACTGCCAACGCCTTCGCCGTTTGGCAGTTGAAGCCCAAATCTACCCTCGCCAGCTCGAAACGCGCCCCGCTCCCGAGTTCCTCGGACAACCGGAGCGCTCCTGGAACCCGACACGTTAATGTCCTGCCACGCGGCTAACCCAGCCGTGCTGCTCATCGCCAATGCCCAACTCCGCTTGATGGTATCAATATCAAAGCCGCACAACCTCATTTCCCTATCCATCACGAGAGCTGGCAATTGTCATACCTTTAGATCTGACCCCATCGCCCCCCTGCGGAGATTGCCCGCCTCGATCATGAGCGATAGCGCCTGGCCGTGCGCCACCCGGCGCAACTCGTGGACGACGAGGTCCGTCGTGTGCGTTTCGATTCCGACCCGGAACCAAAGCCCGAGGACGTCGGCCTCGATGAGGTCGATCAGGACGATGGCGTCCTTGACGGCAACCTTCATCGGCGACGTTAACCGAGGACCTCCTGCAAATCGCGGCGCAAGGCTATGAGGTCGATGCCGAGGAGCTCCGCTCCCTTCGCGATGCTGATGATGTCCTCGGCAACCGCGCGCAGTACGAGTTGGCGGAATCGGCCATGATGTTCGGGACGCTGGTAGAGGGCATCACCAGGTTCGCCCTTGGTCCTCCACTGCTGCTCGTTCGCATGGATGCAGAACCGCTGGTAGACGGAAGGGTTGATGAGTCCCAACTGCTCGGCACGTTTCATGATCGCCCAGATGGAGACACCAAAGGTGGCCTTCATCTGGATCAACTCCCCCACCCCAAGGTGGTTTCGGTGGGTGCCGAATGCTGGCTTGAACGATTCCTCGGGGAGAAGGAAAGCGCCTGCGAATCGAGCCACGGGCGGTTCTTCCTCGCGATCCGGCGTTCCTTCGACGAAGGGGAGCACGATGTGGGCGAGTTCGTGCACCTCGGTCATGCGTTTCCGGGGAAGGTTGGAGTTCAGCCAACTGGCCAATACCACCACGGGTCCAGCTTCGGTCCCGGCCTTCAAGCCATCGAACTGCCGGTCTTCGGTTGCCAACTCGAAGACCTTGATGCCGTTGTCTTCGAGCAGTTGTTGGACGTTGGGGAGGGGGTCCACCCCGAGTTTCCATTTCACCCGCAGACGCCGGGCAAAGTCCTCCGCCTGTTCCGGCGCGGTGATGGTTTCGCCAGGAAACGGGGGGTCAAAGGAACGAACATCCCCGACCAGTTCCTCGATCTCCTGATAGCGCTCGAAGTACTCGCACGCCTGCTCCCGAAACGCGGTCTCCGCGGTGACGGAAAGCCGGGACTTCTTCCGGAACCGGATCCCGGTCAGTTGGAGTCGAAACGGACGGAAGAAGAAGTCCGAGCTCTGCTCGAGGGCGCTCGCCAGCGCCAGGAGCACGCCACTCGAGGGCTCCATCTTTCCGTGCTCGTACTTGGCGAGTGCGGCGTAGGAGACGGCTCCGCCGATCTTCTCCGACAGCTCACGAAGCGACCATCCCATCATCTGCCGCGCCTGGAGGAGGCGACGGGAAAAGGGGTTTGGAGTGGCGTCGCTCATGGGGTTAACAAAATATGAATTGAAAACAGGCTTTGTCAACCTTACGATCCGCTTTCAATGGACCGGTCGATGTCCAAAATTGCAAGGCCGACACCGGAGATCACCCGGTATCGGCCTGCTGTTCCAGACGAAGCCCCTCGCTGGAAGGGCGCGCCCCATAGCATGCTCTGCGACCTGGAACCCGCGAAGCGTGGCAAGTGGCTGGGATCGCGTCAACAATCTGAGGGGTTGCAACCAGGAGACCTTGCACATGGCAAAGAACATCCATGTCGTTCCTCGTGGAGACCAGTGGGCTTGGACGCGCGAAGGCGCGGGCCGGGCTTCCGGGGTCACCGACACGCAATCCGAGGCGATCGAGCAGGCTCGACCCGCGGCGCGGCGTGATGGGGTGGAGCTTGTTGTCCACCGCCCCGACGGTCGCATTCGCGACAGCGATTCCCACGGAAGCGACCCATACCCACCTCGCGGATAACCGCGAATTCGACGGGGGCTGGCAACGGTGCCAGCCCCTTTTGCGCTGGCCCGTTGGGCTCAGTCGATGGCGATCCCGTCTTCCGGTTCGGCAGCAACGCCGGCCCCAACCGCGCGGACAAGGATTCCGCCACCGTCGGTGGCAGAATCCTGGAATCCGTGACGAACCGGTGCATACCCCAGAGGCTGCGCGCCGAAAAACCGTTCCCGTGTGGTTGGTCAGTCGCGTTCCTAGCGCTTCGATCAAGCCCTCGCCGGACTCCGCCCGCTTGGCGTGTGGCTAAACTTCCTCGGAGATCACGCGCCCCACATTCCAGTAGAGCCACACGAACGGCACGTCCTGATTCCGGCGACCTGGCTCGTTTTCTGGCGCGAACCAGTTCCCTCCGCCACATCCTTGATGTCCTCAGGTTTCCGAGCGGCCTACGGTCCCGCCATGAACCTGCCGCATCGAACTCTCGCCATCCTGATTGGTTTTGGATTGTCGTGCGCCTTGTGCATCAAGGCACAGGCGGAGAAGGAGTTCCTCCCGCCGGCGTCGGAGGGGAAGGCGTGGAAGCTCGTTTGGCAGGATGAGTTCGAGGGCACGACGTTGGACGAGACGAAATGGAATCGGCTTGGCGACTCGAAGCGCCGCGACGGGTTCTGGGTGAAGGAAGATGCCTACCTGTCCGGCAAAGGCACCTTGATCCTGCGCACGAAGAAGGACGGCGAGCGTTACACCTGCGGGGCCGTAAACACCCAGGGCAAATTCGAGCACGCCTTCGGGTACTACGTGGCGCGGTGCAAGGCACCCAGGCAACCCGGCCATTGGCCTGCGTTCTGGATGATGTCCTCCGGGGTGGGCAAGGTCGGCGACGAGGGCCGGGATGGCACCGAGATCGACATCATGGAGATGCCCTGGCGCGACGGGAAGGTGACCTTCAACCTGCACTGGGACGGCTACGACAAGCACCACAAGTCCGCGGGCACGAACACCATCATCCCCGCGTTGATGGTCGGCTTCCACGATTACGCACTGCTGTGGACGCCAGAGGAGTACGTGTTCTACGTGGACGGGAAGGAGGTCTGGCGCACGAAGGCGGGCGGGGTTTCCCAGGTGCCGGAGTTCCTCAAGCTCACGGAGGAGATCGGGAAGTGGGGCGGCGACATCGCGAAGGCGGAACTACCGGATTTTTTCGAGGCCGAGTACGTGCGCGTCTACCGGCTGAGCGATTTATGACGAGTCCACAACTGTGGAAATCGCCCTGACGGCCCCAGCCTTCTGTCCGCGCCTTACCCCCGTGACGCCAGGTCCGCTTTGCCACGGTTCAGGCCAATTCTCCTTGCCCAGTCCAGGACTGAAGGTCTGCATCACCGAGGTCCCACCGGCCCAGACCCATTGTCATCACCGCGGGCGGGACAAGGCAGTGGATCGTCTGGACCCAGGCAGGCGTCACCTCCCTTGACCCGCGCACGGGCCAGACGTTCTGGCCTGAATTGTTTCATACACCCGGCGACATGGCCGTCGCCACGCCGGTCTTCCAGGATCACGGGGTGCGGGGTGATTCCGCGATAATCACCGGTCGTCGTCGTCACCCACCGCCTAAGCCAGCATGAAACCCACGCCTCGCCCTGCCTGGTCTTGAAGTGCCCACTCGTGGCCGGTTTTGAAGTGCCAGATGACAGTGTCGCCCACGGCCGGAGGGCCTGTGGGCACCGCCCCCGGACGCCCGTCAAACGTCAACGATGCCGAGGGTTGGTACCTTTTGCGGTGCGGTCTAGGCTCCGAAAGGGTATCCGTTGGAGGTCATGCTGCAACGAGCCCTCGCTGGCATCCCGCTCGCCCTGCTCGCCGTCGGGTTAGCTGCAACGCCCGTTCTACGAGCCTCAGGCCAGCCCACGACGACTCCACCCGCCCCGAAGGAGCAAAGCATCGCCGAGATCCGCTTGGCCGCGGAGAGCGGGGACGCCGCCGCGCAATGCGGTCTCGGCTCTGCGTACTGGCTCGGAGAGGGCGCAGCGAAGGACCGAAGTGAGGCGGTGCGCTGGTATCGAAAAGCAGCCGAGCAAGGTCAAGCAGCGGCGCAGGCAATGCTGGCTTTTGCTTACAGCACCGGCATCGGAGCAGTTATGGATCGCACCGAAGGAGAGCGGTGGCGGCGCATGGCCGCTGAGAATGCGAATGCGACCACCGCGGACGTGGCTTTGTCGCAGTACAGTCTCGGCGAAGCGTATTGGTTCGGTGAAGGTGTTACGAAGGACTTCTCGGAAGCAGTGAGGTGGTATCAGCAAGCAGCACAGCAAGGCAGCCCGCAGGCGCAGTTCAAACTTGGCGAGGCCTACGACTTAGCCAAGGGCGTGCCGAAGGACCCGACCGAAGCCGCGAAGTGGTACCGAAAAGCTGCGGATCAGGGGCTTGCAAAACCGCAGTTCGACCTCGGCCTCGCTTACCACTTGGGCGAGGGCGTGCCGAAGGACACCGCCGAGGCCATGAGGTGGTACCGAGCGGCCGCCGAGCAGGGGCACTCAAGGGCTCAATGTATGCTGGGTTTGGCCTATAATTCCGGCACCGGGGTTTCGCAGGACGCTGGCGAGGCCGTGAAGTGGTACCGAAAGGCGGCGGAGCAGGGGGATGCTTTCGGTCTGGCATCGCTTGGGATGGCGTACCAAGGAGGTAAAGGAGTACCGATGGACACCGCCGAAGCGGTCAGGCTTCTGCGCATGGCCGCGCAAATGGGGATTGCAGTCAGCCAGTTCGCCCTGGGTGGTGCCTACGAACGGGGTGAAGGGGTTCCGAGGAATTTCACTCAAGCATACGCTTGGTACAACATCGCGGCCTCCCAAGGACTCACTGACGCGGCGGATGCACGGAACGCCGTGGAACGTACCATGAGCGCGCCTCAGATTGCCGAAGCTCAACGGGTTTCGCGGGCGTTTCGACCGCGCAAGGAGGTCGTTGGCAGCAAGGCCGACATCGAGAGCGCAACGGCCGATCCCGAGGCGGTCCCGACAGGCACGGGCACAGGCTTCTTCATCACCGGCGACGGGTGGTTGGTCACCAACGCCCACGTCATCGAGGGCGGATCGTCGGTCCGCATCACGACGACCAAAGGCACGTTTCCGGCCACGGTCGTACGCCGTGACGACGGCGGAACAGCTCGATCGTCAACGGGGCCCGCGTCATCGGCCCGTCCGTGGCGGGCCTGCTGATGGCCCACGTGGGCATGGTTTGGTGCTTCCTGCTCAACGGGCTCAGCTTCCTGGCGGTCATTGCCGGGCTGCTGATGATGCGCCTGCCGAAGTTTACCCCGCCGGCTCGACCGCACTCGGCGGGGCGGCACGTGCTGGAAGGCTTTGCCTACGTGGCGGGGAATCGGCGGGTCCGCATCCTGTTCCTGCTCCTCGCGGCGGTGGGCATCTTTGGCTGGTCGTACTCGGTGCTCCTGCCGGCCTACGCGACCGACGTGCTGCACGTCGGCGAGCGGGGCTATGGCGCACTGCTCAGCGCCAACGGCTTCGGGGCGCTTCTGGGGGCGCTCACCGTGGCGACCTACGGCAATCGGGTCCGACCTCGGCTGATGGTCCTCGGCGGGCTCTGGGTGTTCTGTGCGATGCTGATGGCGCTTGCGGTCGTGCGCTGGTTACCGCTCGTGCTGCTCTGTTTGGTGGTCGGGGGCTGGGGGATGCTGCTCTACTTCGCGACCACAAACACCATCATCCAGACCAGCGTGCCCGATCCGATGCGGGGCCGCGTCATGGGAATTTGGGCGCCGGTCTTCGGTGGGTCGATCCCTCTGGGCGGCCTGGAATCCGGGTTGCTCTCGCATGCAGTCGGCGTGCCTTGGACCATTGCCTCGGGAGCCCTCATTTCCGCTGGAGCTGGCTTGGTGACGTGGTGGGTGGTGCGCCGGAACCCTCCAGCACCGCTTGAGCCGGCCACGTGATGTCGCCCTGGGGCAAGCAGGCACAATTGCCTGGGTCAAAATTCTCCACCGATGCTGAAATCCATGAGCATCCCCGATGAGCCCGGCACCTACGCCCTTCTCCTGGCTAACCCGAGGACCGGCGCGCTGCGGATCGGGAGGCTAGGCACCCTGAGCTTACAGCCCGGCGTCTACGTCTACGTCGGCAGCGCGTTTGGCCCGGGCGGCTTGGCGGCCCGGATCGGGCACCATCGCCGAATCGCCGTCCGCCCGCATTGGCACATCGACTACCTCCGCGCCGCGTGTGAACTGACCGAGGTCTGGTGGACTACCGATCCGGCCCGGCTCGAACACGCGTGGGCGGGAGCCGTGGCGTCAATGCCGGGTGCGGACGTCCCCATGCCGTGCTTTGGCTCATCCGACTGCACGTGCGCCGCGCACCTCTTCTGGTTCGAGCGGCAGCCGACGGCCAGGAGGTTCACGCGCCAACTCAGGGCAGCCTCAGGCGCTGCTGACCGGCGGGGGTCCCTCACGCAGGGGGGCGCCGGGAGGCGGGCACTGCCGGTGAGCAGGAACCTCTCCGACTGAACGTCCGCCATGGCTGCGGCGTCACTTCGCGGTAATGGCCTCAAATTCCTTGTCCACGAACGCCTGCATGGTCTCCGTGCGTACGTTGCCCAGTGCGGCGAGCGCGGCGAGCATGCTCAGCACCTTCTGCTGGTCGTCCGCGCTCACGATCAGGACGCCGTCATACTCGCCCATGGTCCAGTACTGCCCTTCCACTTTCACACCGGCCTGCGCGGCGAGGGCGTCGAAGGCGTGAGCCCGGGAGGTGGAGTTCTTCATGTTCTTCGCTCCCTGTTCGGTGAAGCGAAGCAGACTGATGTATCGGGGCATGGGGGGTAGGCTTTCTCTTTTGGTGGGGTTGATGAACCCGCGTTGGCTCGGCCGGACCGCAGATCGACGATCCGTCGGACTTGCGGAGCATGCGGGTTTACTGTGCCACCATTGCGGAAGGTCTGGTGGTGCGCAACAGGGCGCCGTTGGGCCTGCGCTCGGTTCAGCAGGCGACCCCCGCCAGGGGGAATCCACGGCGGATCGGGGCCGGCTAGGCGCGGCGGACTATTTCAGACGTCGGCCGTGACGCCAGTGATGCAGAGGCGCTCAACGGCGCCAGGATTGCCGACGACAGCAGGTCGGGCAAGCGCCGCCCTGAGTTGCGGTGTCGTCTCGCAAATCCGATCGGCCGCGCTGATATCGTGCCGGGTCCGAGAATTGCTACGGAAGGACCACCAGCCTGGCAGTGATGCTCTTCACGGAACCACCAGCACTCGAAACGACGACTGAATAGTCCCCGGCGTCGCTGAGCTTGACCGACGGAATGCGGTATGTGCTGCTGCCACCCGCCAACGTCACTGAGCCCTTTTGCCACGAATAGATCGGAGCGGGCGTTGCCGTGGC
>JBBQML010000072.1:0-11328 GCA_038328885.1 Verrucomicrobiota bacterium
GGACGATGGGTTGCGGGTTTTTGCAGCCGGGAGCCCGACCAACCGGCTGACCGTGGATGTGCGATGGCGGAGCGGAAAGCGCACTGTCGTGGAGGGATTGGAGGGGAACCGACTGTACCAATTCGACGAGGCGCAGGCGCAGGCGGGCGGGCAACCGGACGGGATCCAGGATGCGCGGAAACCGGAACCGGCCTGGTTCCGGGATGAGAGTCGACGCCTGGGGCACCGGCACCATGACGAGGCCTTCGATGACTGGGCACGACAGCCCTTGCTGCCACACCGGTTGAGTCAGTCGGGGCCTGGCGTGGGATGGCTGGATGTGAATGGAGATGGGAAAGAGGACCTGGTGGTGGGGAGCGGCAAGGGAGGGCGCCCCGGACTGTTCCTCAACACCGGCAGCGGGGGGTTTCAGGTCGTGGAGTTGGCGGCGGTACCAGGCGACCAAAGCGGGATCGTGGCCTGGCCGGGAAGGAGTGGTCGGGCCCGGTTGCTGGCCGGGAGGACTGGGTACGAGGATGCCTCGGGAGGAGGCCTGCAAGAGTACGCGGAGGGCACTGGATTCCTGGAGGGCTTGGCGGTGCCCGGAGCCAGTGTGAGTGCCCTGGCGGTGACGGATCTGGAAGGAGACGGGACGATGGAGTTGTTTGTGGGGGGCGGAACGGTTGGGGGCAGATACCCGGAATCAAGTCGCTCCCGAATCTACCGTGAGCAAGGCGGCCAGTGGGCCGCGGTCGAGGAGGAGGACGAGGCCCTGGCAGACGCCGGGTTGGTGAACGGGGCGGTGTGGACGGATTTGAACGGGGACGGCTACGCGGAGTTGGTGGTGGCGGCAGAATGGGCCCCGGTCCGAGTGTATCAAAACGACCGGGGTCGGCTGAGGGATGCGACGAGGGAATGGGGGTTGGCTGGGCATGTGGGTTGGTGGCGGGGAGTGGCGGCGGTGGATGTGAACGAGGACGGGCGGATGGACCTGGTCGTCGGCAACTGGGGCCTGAACACCAAGTATCGGGTGAACGGAGGTCATGGGCGGCGCCTGTACTGGGGAGATTTCGGGGGTCAGGGGCACGTGGAATTGATCGAATCGTATTACGAGGAGTCGCTGAAACGTTGGGCGCCGGAACGGGAGCTGAGCGCCCTGAGCCAGCCCATGCCCTGGTTGCGAGAAAAGTACGTCACGCATGAGGCGTACGCCCGCGCGGGAGTGGACGAATTGCTGGGGGAAAGGGCGCGCTCGGCGAAGGTGAAGGAGGTGAACTGGCTGGCGAGCACGGTGTTCCTGAATCGCGGCGGAGGATTCGAGGCGGTGGCCCTGCCGGCGGAGGCTCAGCACAGCCCGGTCTCCGGAGTCAGCGCGGGAGACTTCGACGGGGACGGGAGGATGGACCTGATCCTGACCCAGAACTTCTTCGCGGAACCCGCCGTCACGTCGAGGAGCGATGCCGGGAGGGGACTACTGCTGCGGGGCGACGGAAAGGGGGGCTTCGAGGCGTTGAGCGCGAGGACCAGCGGGATCGAGGTCTACGGCGAACAGCGGGGAAGTGCGGTGGGGGATTACGATGGGGACGGGCGGCTGGATGTCGTGATCACGCAGAACGGCGCGGAGACAAAGCTGTACCGGAACATCGGGGCACAGGCCGGGGTGCGCGTTCGGCTGCGCGGGCCGGCGGGCAACGTCCATGGAGTGGGGGCGGTGGTGAGGCAGTACCGGGGAACGGACGGACGGGGAGCGGCGCAGGAAATTCATGGGGGCTCGGGTTGGTGGAGCCAGGATGCCCCGGTATTGGTCTTTGGCCGGCGACTGCAGCCCCTGGAGTTGGTGGTCAGGTGGCCGGGAGGCTCGACCTCGAGACACACGGTGGCCACGAATGCGACAGAGACGACGTTGGAGTGTCCGCAGGTGCGGTAGGCGTGGGACGGCCGAGCAACGAGCATGAGAAACACCGAAGCGTTACCACGGCATTCGAATCTATCTCAACGAGGGTGACTACCCCTTCACGGAGGCTTGGCTTTTCCCCATGAACGGTGCCTTCAAGGCGGTGGCCCGTGATTTTGACGGCGACGGGGATCTCGACCTCGCCGCCATTTCGTTCTTCCCCGACTACGAACGGAGCCCCGAGGAGAGTTTTGTGTATCTCGAGAACCGGGGAGGCCTGAGATTCTCCCCCAGCTCGGTACCCGAGGCCACGGCGGGCCGCTGGCAGCGCGTCAGTTGCCGAGCAACTTCGCGAGCAATTCCTGGTTGGTCTTGTACTTCCGAACGGCGCTCAGGAGCGTTTCCATCGCCTCGACCGGATTGAGGTCGACCATCATGCGACGCAGCTTCCGGATCGCGTCGATCTGGTTCGATTGGAAGAGTTTCTCCTCCTTGCGCGTGCCGCTCTTGGGGATGTCGACCGAGGGGAACAGGCGGCGGTCCGAAAGTTTCCGGTCCAGCACCAGTTCCATGTTCCCGGTGCCCTTGAATTCCTGGAAGATCAGCTCGTCCATGCGCGATCCGGTGTCCACCAGCGCGGTGGCGACGATGGTGAGGGATCCGCCATGCTCGATCTTGCGGGCGGCCGCGAACATCTTGCGGGGGATCTCCAGCGCGCGGGCGTCGACGCCGCCGGTCATGGTACGACCGCTCCCACCGTGGACGCTGTTGTAGGCTCGGGCCACGCGGGTGATGGAATCGAGCAGCACGAAGACGTCCTTGCCGGTCTCCACCAGGCGCCGGCAACGCTCGATGGTGAAGCGGGAGAGGCGAACGTGGGTCTCCAGATCCATGTCGTTCGAGGAGGCCACGACCTCGGCCTTCACCGAGCGTTGGAAGTCCGTCACTTCCTCCGGGCGCTCGTCGATGAGCAGGACGATGACCGTCACCTCGGGGTGATTGGTGGCGACCGCGTTGGCGATCTGCTTGAGGATCGTGGTCTTGCCGGTCCGGGGGGGAGCGACGATCAGACCGCGGGTGCCGCGGCCGATCGGCGTGACCAGATCGATGATGCGGGCCTCGAGTTGGTCGGGCGTGGTCTCGAGCCGATATTTGTCGATCGGATCGATGCTCGTGAGATTCTCGTATCGGACTGACTTCACGAACTCGGCGAAGGTCATTCCGTTGACCAGGATGACGTCGCGCAGTTGGGGGCTTACCCCGCGGTGAGGCGGCTGAAGCCGGCCCTCGACCAGACAACCTTCGCGCAGGAAATGGCGCTTGATGGTGTCGGGGGTGACGAAAACGTCGGTGGGTCGGGGCTGATATTTATTCTCGGAGGAACGAAGAAAGCCGAAGCCCTTTTCCGAAACCTCGAGGTAGCCGGAACCGGTTTCCGGAGTGTTGTGACTGGGGTTGTTCATTGACGCGGACGGCAGAACTCGACGCTGATCTGAAAATGGAACCCCCAAACAAAATCCGTCTGGAGTCCAAGACTGAAAACAGGCGAACCGTCGCAGAGGCTCCTCGCCATAGGCCGGTCGATGCGGCCGAAATTGCTGCGACGGGCTTTGCTCTATCCCCGGACGCGGGCCGGCGCAACCTGTTTTTTGGGGAAACGGCCGTTCCCCGGTGATTTAACGGCCCGTCCGGTCGGCGCGCTCGGCGGTGCGGACAAGTTCCTCCAGATCCAGGGCGATGGGTCGGCCCCGGGCGGCGATGTTGGCATCGGTCTGGCCGGCGAAGGTCCGGAATCTCAGTCGCAGCGCGAACAGCGGTTCTCCGTTGCGATCCCGCAGCGGGAACACCGCGCTGGCGTCCCGCCTGGTGCCGCCAGCCTGGATCAGGCCGTCCGCCAGCGCTTTCGCCTCCGCCTCTCCGCCACGGGTTCCCACCTGGGCGGGATCGGTGGCCGCAATCACCACGACCTGGCCGGCCTCCTGCGCGTAGATGGTCACGCCCAGCAGGCGCGGGAAACGTTCCTGGGCGCGGTCGACGAGACGTTGCGGAAGCGTTCGCACAGCCTCGTAAGTCACCTCGAGGCTGCGGAAATGGCTCACCGAGTCGGATTTCGTCCAGAGTGCAAGCCGACCCCGGGAGAAGCTGGTGTCGGTCAGCGCCGGGATTCCTTCACGCTCATCGAGGCGACACCGGATGCTGTTGCCGCTGCAGGTAACCTCCAGCGTGTGCCACGTGCCGGTCGGAATGGAAATCTGCGGGCCGATCGGCTCGCTGCGGACGCCGTCGACGAACTTGTAGAAGCGGAGGCTGTTCCCGAGCGAGCTGGCCCGGATGACGTAATAGTTGCGTTCGTCCATCAACCGGAACGCGAGGCCTGCCATCTGCTCGACACGACCACTCATCGTGCGGAAGCGCAGTCGGGCCGTGAAATCGGCGAACTCCTCGGGTTGATGGATCAGGAGGGGGAAGCGCTCGTCGGTCGGATCCTGCGAGACCTGGGCGAGCACGGTTTCGCGGGTGACGTCGGGCGCGCGGTCGGAAATGGCGGGCAGCGTACTGGCTGCCTCGACCTGGATCACCCGCCATTCCGGCGGCGGGCCGCCCCCGGTGAGCGCGGCCCGAAACGTCGGCGGGGGCACGCCGGGAGCGAGGGTGGCAAAGTCGAGCCGAAGCTCGGCCCCGTGGAGTGCGGGAACGATCCCCGTCGCCAGGATGCCGACCAACACGATCGCGCGGACGAGGCGGAGAAGGCGGAGAGCGAGGCTGGGGTTGGAGGCGCGGTTCAAGCGATGAGGTCCTGGACGACGTGACCGTGCACGTCGGTCAGGCGGAAGTCGCGCCCGGCGTGGCGGAACGTGAGTCGTTCGTGATCGAAGCCCAGCAGGGCCAGCACCGTGGCGTGGAGGTCATGGACGTGGACGGGCTTCTCGACGGCCTTGAAACCGAACTCGTCGGTGGCGCCGTGGACATAGCCGCCGCGGACGCCGCCGCCGGCGAGCCACATGGTGAACCCGTGATGGTTGTGGTCGCGGCCGTTGATCTTGCCGGCGTTGGCGCCCGGGGTGGGGAGTTCGACGGTAGGCGTCCGGCCGAACTCACCGCCCCAGATCACCAGGGTTTCCTCGAGGAGCCCCCGCTGTTTGAGGTCCTTGAGCAGCGCTCCGATCGCCTGATCGCAATCGCGGGCGAGGCGCCGATGATTGACCTCGATATCGTCGTGGTTGTCCCAGGGTTGGCCGGCGCCGGTCCACAACTGAACGCAGCGGACGCCGCGCTCGACGAGGCGGCGGGCGATGAGGATCTGTCGGGCCTGCTGTCCCTCGCCGTACATCCGGCGGATCGATGCCGGTTCCTGGGAGATGTCAAAAGCATCGGCTGCCTCGAGTTGCATGCGGTAGGCCAGCTCGAACGACTGGATGCGGGCCTCGAGCGGCGCGTCCTGCCGGCGGAGGCGGCTGTGGCGCTCGTTGAGCTCGTGGAGCAGGTCGAGTTGGGCGCGCTGCTCGGCGAGCGGGGTGGCGCCGTTGCGGATGTTCTCGATCAGTCGGTCCACCGCGGAATGCTGGGAATCGATGTAGGTGCCCTGGAACACGCTGGGCAGAAACCCTGCCTGCCAGTTCTGCGATTCCTGGATCGGGTAGCCTCCGGGGCACATGGCGATGAACCCGGGCAGGTTCTGGTTCGCCGTGCCCAGACCATACGTCAGCCACGAACCGAGGCTGGGACGGACGAGCCGGGCGTCACCACAGTTCATGAGCAGCAGGGATGGCTCGTGGTTGGGGACGTCCGCCCGCATGGATCGGATGACTGCGATATCGTCGATGGACTCGGCGGTGTGCGAGAAGAGTTCGCTCACCTCGATGCCGGACTGGCCGTACGGTTTGAACTTGAACGGCGAGGCGAAGGCCGCCCCGGTACGGCGCTCGGTGGGGAGCGGGCCCGTGGGGAGCGGCTTGCCGGCGTAGCGGGCGAGCGCGGGCTTGGGGTCGAACGTGTCCACGTGCGACGGCCCGCCGTTCATGAAGAGGTGGATGACGTGCTTGGCCCGGGTGGGAAAGTGCGGGGGCTTGGGCAGCATCGGGTTCACGTAGCCTGCGGCCGGGGCCGCGGGGGTGGGCCCGAGCGTGGCCGCCAGTCCGAGCAACCCAAAACCCATGCCGGCCCGCCCGAGAAATTCCCGGCGGGTCAGGAACCGATGGGCGAGATCCGGAGCGTGGTGCTGTCCGGCGGGCATGAGCAGGGGAGGGTCAGGGATGGGGAAGCTTCTGCCGGTACTCGGTCGGGGATTCCCCGACCAACCGGCGGAAGACACGGTTGAAATGCGTCAGTGACTGAAACCCGATCTCGTAGGCGATTTCGCTGATTCGCAGGTTGGGATTCAGGAGAAGGTTCTTGGCCTTCTCGATCCGGACCCGGGCGAGGTACTCGGTGAAGTGAAGGCTGGTGGCCTTCTTGAACATCTTGCAGAAATAGAACGTGCTGCAGTTGACCGCCTTGGCGACCTCGGCCAGCGAGAGGTCATCGCCCTGATGCTCGTCGATGAACTCGCGCGCCCGAACGATCATCTGAGGTTCGGCGTGGTCCTGCTGGACGACCAACTGGTTGCTGACCATGGAGAGGTGCTCGGCGAAGATGGCGAGCAACCGGACCATGGACTCGTATTGCTTGGGACCGATGACCCGGGTATGAAAGTAAGCCTCCTCGGCCTGGGCCAGATCGACCTTGAGTCCCCATTCGACGAGTTGCTTCGCGGTCCGGGCAAACTGGGCGCGGGTCGGGGCGTGCGGGAACACCTGGCCGGTTTGGAGGAAGCCGACCACCTCCGTGCCCAGTCTCACCGGCACGGCGGTGTCGCAGAGCCCGGCGAAGCACCGGATCGTGGTGGGTTCGGTACGGCTGGCCTGGCGCACCTGCTCCTGGACCTCGAGGCAGGCGGCGCAGCTCCGGCTGCTCTTCGCCATGAGAGAGCAGAAGGGCCCTTCCTTGGGATGGTTTCTCTGAGCCAGTTGCCACGCCTCCACGGGTTGCAGCGAGAGCGGCAGCCCCGTCGTTTCCACGAACGCCTTCGTGTAGTCCTGGAAGATCCGCGACTGGGTGAGGCGCTCGATCAAACCTTTGCTGGCGTCGGGGTCCATCGAACTGGCTCGAAGCTGGGGCAAGGTATGGGCTGCCGCAACCTTCAATCCGCAAGAAAGGGGCGGCATCTGGCAATTTTCGTGGGGCGGGTCCGACGGTCCTCCCGCTGCATTTTCCCAGCATGGCAGCCGCTTCGCCTTCTGGTCGCCCGCTGCCCACGCCGATGGTTGGCGCGGCGGTCCATCCTGCGCCGACGCCGGCGGCGTGTCGTGCCTCGGACAACATCTCGCTGGGGTGCCCCCGCTTTTTTTTCGAGGGCTGCACGCATGTGTACGCCGTCATCTCAGGCCGGGCTCGGGGACTCTCGGTGGGCGTCAATCTGAACCCGGACCAGTACTGCAATTGCGATTGCTGCTACTGCGAGGTGGATCGCCGGGCGCAGAATCGTGTCGGCGGACCCGCGCTCGTGAACCCGCACGCCGTGGCAACCGAACTCACCAGTGCGCTGGCGCACGTCAACGCCGGACAACTCTTCCATCATCCCTATTTCTCCGCCCTGCCACCGGAGATGCTGCGGCTCGCCCATGTGGCGATCAGCGGTGAGGGCGAGCCCACCCTGTGCCCGAACTTCGCCGAGGTCATCGAGGGGGTGGTCCACCTCCGGGCCGCGAGGTTGACGCCGTATTTCAAGGTGGTTCTGATCACCAACGGAACCGTCCTGGATCATCCCACCGTCCGTTCCGGTTTGCGGCTGTTCACCCGTGCCGACGAAATCTGGGTGAAGCTGGACACCGGAACGCAGGCGGCCATGGACCGGTTGAACCGCAGTTCCATTTCACTGGCGCAGGTGCTCGGGAACATCCGGGAGCTGGGGCGCCACCGACCGGTGGTGATCCAGAGCATGTTCGTCGAGTTGGATGGCCAGGGCCCGGAGCGCGCTGACCTGATGGAGTATGCGCGGCGGCTCATCGAGTTGCGCGAGGCGGGGACCCAGATCGCGCTGGTCCAGATCTATTCCGCCACGCGCTCCAGCCACTCCCGGCGCTGCCGGCATCTCTCTCTGCGGGTGCTCTCCGAGATTGCCGCGCAGGTCCACCAACTGACCGGACTCCGCGTCGAGGTCTTCTGAACCCCGGTCAGGAGTCGTCCGTATCTCCCGCATCGAAGCGCCGCTCGATATTGCGTGGGTGGTCGTCCAGGTTGCGGGACAGGTACACGTGCCGCACGGCCTGGCCGAATCCCTGGCGCTTGAAGAAGGCCAGGGCGTGGCGGTTTTGCTCGTCGGCGTCGACCAGCATGATGCGGGCCTCGCGGGCCACGAAGAGCTCGGTGAGTCGGCGCAGCAATCGGGTGGCGATCCGGCCCCGGTGCATCTTGGGACGGACCGCGAGCCAGAGAAGCCAGCCGTAGCGCCAGGGGTTGCGAGGCTTTCCCATCCTCCACCGTCAGGGGCCGTCGGGCCCGGCGACGGCGGCCCGCTGGTGCGGCGGGCCTTGGCTCGGAGGGAACATCACTCACGTGGGACAGCCTGCCGCGCCCTGTCCGGGAGCGGAACAGCAAAGCCGGGAGACCCGGTTGGGCCGCCTCCTCCCCGGCGGGCGTGGGGATTGAGCACCGCCGAGGTGATTCGGAGCCCGGCCCTCGGACCTCCGACCTCCGACCCCGGACCCCGGACCTCCGACCCCGGACCTCCGACCTCCGACCCCGGACCTCGGACCCCGGACCTCCGACCTCCGACCTCCGACCTCCGACCCCGGACCCCGGACCTCGGACTTGGCTCGGCCCTTTCTGGCTGCGCGAGGGCTTGCGCCGGGCTCCAGCGTCGAGTCAATGTGCGGGTCCAATTCGGTCCGGGGGTCTGGCCCGGGACCAACACCGTTGACCAAGCCACTGATGAAGAATTCCGCCAATACCCCGAACCGATCCCCCCTCTTCCGGGCGATTTCCTCGTTGTTCGCTCTACTGGGTGCGGCCGCACTGTTGTCCGGGTGTGGCCCATCCGGGGATCCAACTGCCGGTGCTGCCGGTGCTGCCGGGTCCGGGGACGCCGCCCCCGGAGGCACGACGCCGACAGCCGTCCCGGCTCCGGGGGATCCTGTGAGCGCTCCGTTTGTCATGCCCGCCGACGCCGGTCCGGCCGACACCGCCTGGGCGGCCATAGAGCAGAAGTTCCAGAGTCCGCCGCCACCACCGGAGGCTTGGCGTACGAATGCGCCGTCCGAGGAGGCGGTGCAGACGTTTCAAAAGAGCCGGGGTGAGGCCGCCGAGGCGCTGGCGGGGATGACCCGGGATTTCTACACCCGTTTCGGCACCGACCCCCGGGCGGAGCAGGCTCGCTGGCAGGAGCTCCAGTTGCTGGACGCCGCGGTGAAGCTGGGCCAGAGCAACAACCTCTCCCGGCTCGAGGGGTTGGAGCAGGCGCGCCTCACCGACCCGAAGTCCACCGACCAGGAGCGGTTCATGGTCAGTTTTTCCGCCGCCCAGCGTGGCGCGGAGCTGCTCATGCGCCAGGGACAGGGGGAAGAGGCGGCCCGGGCGGCCATGGAGGCCTCTGCCAGGAAGCTGATCGCGGACTTTCCGAAACAGAACGAGCCCTACGAACTCCTCCTGAGCCTCGCTTCCGACGCCTCGCCCGAGAAGGCCCGCGCCACCGCCGAATCCCTGACCAGCACGAACGTGCCGGACTCCGTCCGGGAGGCGGCCGGCGCGCTCCTCCGCAAGCTGGACCGAGTCGGCAAGCCCCTGGAACTGAAGTTCACGGCGGTGGACGGCCGGGAGGTCGACCTGGCGAACCTGCGGGGCAAGGTGGTCCTCATCGATTTCTGGGCGACCTGGTGCGGCCCCTGTATCCGGGAGTTGCCCAACGTCAAGGCCAGCTATGCCAAGCTCCACCCAAAAGGCTTCGAGATCCTCGGGATCAGCTTCGACCAGGAGAAGGAAGCCCTGGAGAAATTGGTGGCACGGGAGGAGATGACCTGGCCGCACTATTTCGACGGTAAAGGTTGGGAAAACACGTTCGGCCAGCAGTTCGGCATCGAGAGCATCCCGACCATGTGGCTGGTCGACCGCCGCGGGGTGCTTCGGGATTTGGAGGCGCGGACGGACCTTGAGGAGAAGGTCAACAAGCTCCTGGCGGAGCCCTGGGATCCCGCGCCCGCGCCCGCGCCCGCGAAGTAAGTTGCCCCCAGCCAGCCAGCGAGCCGGCTGGCCCACCGGCTGTGTGCCCGAGAAAGCACACTTCCCTCCCCGGGCAGAAGGATGATAGAAAGCGCAACAACCTCCCCGTTGCGCCAGGAACCATGCCCGTGCCCGAGGGTCGGGAAGCGGCCTGTTTCGTGCGACGGCAGACCCCCACTCCAGCCCCCAGCCACCCATGACCTCCGCTTCGCTTCACCCCCGCCGGCCGAACGGCATCGGACCGTCTGCGGGTCCGGCGTTTACCCTGATCGAGCTGCTGGTCGTCATCGCCATCATCGCGATCCTGGCCAGCATGCTGCTGCCCGCGCTGTCCAAGGCCAAAGACCGCGCGATGCTGACCAAGGACCTGAACAACGTGAAGCAGGTGGTGCTGGCGAGTCAGATGTACTCCGGCGACAACGATGAGAGGATGCCGCACCCGAGTTGGGGTACGATTTCCTCCGGCAGCCCTGGTCCGGACAATTGGTGCTACGCGGCACGCGTGGACGGGCGGGTGATACCCGCGGCCAGTGGCCGCAGGGGGCCGAACGCCTACACCAACCAGATTCCCTGGTTCCAGAAGAGCCAGCTTTTCCCGTTCCTGACCACGCGCGACGTGCTGATTTGCCCGAAGGACTGGAACGATTCGATGGGGGCGTTGAGCTACCTGTACGTGAACCGGGATATGAAGCTGACCAGCTACACCTGGAATGGAGCCATCAGCGGGCTCGGGGCGCAGTTGGACGGCGGCAAGACGTACAAGCTGACCGACCTCAAGGCCACCAACATCCAGCTTTGGGAGGCCAACGAGTACGATTCCTTCTGGTTCAATGACGCGGGGAACCAGCCCTTCGAGGGCATCTCGCAGCGTCACTCGGGCGGCAACGCCAACGTCCGTTCGGTGAACGCGGACGCCAAGGGCGGGGCGGTGGTGGGCGGCGTGGGCGGGCACGCGGTGATGATGAAGTTCCGCCGCTACTACGACCTGGCGGGGGTGGATCCGCGCGGCAACCGGTTCAGGCCCGCGGAACTGCCGAATGACCTCTATTACGTGCCGGGCACCGCCACCGGCGGCTATTGAGCCACGGTATGAAGGGGAACTCCATGCGGTTGCTCTGTCGCCTGTTGCTCACCGGCCTGCTCGCCGGCGGCCTGACGGGCTGTGGCCCCAAGCAGGAGGAAGAGACCGTCGCGCCTGCTCC
>JBBQML010000073.1:0-11322 GCA_038328885.1 Verrucomicrobiota bacterium
AGTCGATCTCGACGCGCGTCGCGTGGGGACGCGCAGCGGTTCGGGAGAACCGCGGTCCGGAGCGCGCCGCACCCCAGGCGCCGGGGGCGGGGCGCGGGGGGGGGCGGGGGAGTCGATTCCGGCGCGCGTCGCGTGGGGACGCGCTGCGGTTCGGGAGAACCGCGGTCCGGAGCGCGCCGGACGAACCCCATCCCCAGGATCAGGCTGGCCTTTCTCCCGGATCCGGTCCACGGCCGCTCCCGCGCGCCGGCGTTCACACTGATCGAACTCCTGGTCGTCATCGCGATCATCGCCATCCTGGCGAGCCTGCTGCTGCCTGCCCTGGCGCAGGCCAAGGAGAAGGCCAGTCGCACCGCCTGCATCAACGCCGCGAGCCAGTACCCCAGCGAGGAGGAAGGCATCGGCCGACGGCATAGGAAGGGAGCCGTCATGCTCGCCTTCGATGGTCACGTCCACTTCATCAAGTACGAGGCCTTCCAGCGCGAACAGCGCGCCAACAAGCCCGGTCTCCTCTGGTCCGTTCCCGACACTGCCAACGGCCAATGACCCGCAGACTCAGGCATCACTCCAACACGGTCTCGGACTCAACCTCGAGACGCACCGGGCCGACCAGGCCGGATCGCAGGCTCCCGCGATAGCGGGTGGGGATGGTGAGGTAGTGGTTGGCCAGGGTGTTGTAGACCAGGATCTCCACGCGATTCGTCCCCGGCTTCACCTGCCGGCTCACGTCCACGACCCAGGGAGGCGCGACGCGGATCCCGGCTGTGTTCCCATTGACCCTGACTTCGGCGGTCGCCACTACGTCCCCGAGATGCAACCGGACCCGGCCTTCGACCTGGGTGGCATCCAGTGTCACGTCCCGCCGGTACCAAGCGCCGCCCGAATAGTTCTCGAGCACCGATCCCTCCGACCAGTCGCCCAACGCGCGCGTCCCCGGACCACAATCGAGGACGACCGGCTCCGGCAACGCCGCCCCGGCATAGTCGCCGCGTTGCTGAGCGATTCGCAGCGCCACCCGGGCAGCGCCTCGGATCGGAGCAGCCAGTTCAACCTTCACCAGCCTTGGTTCGTCCGTTGGGCTGGCCTCCCCGCGAGCCGAAACCCGACAGCGCTTCCCGTCCACCCACGCCTCCAGATCGCCCCGGACCGAGAGCGTCATCCCGCGCAGACCCGGAGGCGCAACGAAACGGTACCAACCGGCAGGGTTCGTCTCGGTGGGCCGGAGATCGAACGGCACGATCCCCGCCTCGTCGTACCACCGCATGGAAAGCGGCGTCCGTGCCCGGGCCGCGCCGGCGTCGAGCCGCTGCAGCACGGCATGCCCTCGCCCGGGGGCGTCGTAGCGCAACAACAGTGGATTCGCACCCGCCACCAACGAGAGCTCGGACGTCCGGGAGGTGACGTCCTGCCCGTTCAGATACACCACGGCCGGAGTCAGGCCGCCAAGATGCGCCCTGGCCTGGATGGGTGCCTCCACCACCGCCGCCGTCCAGAGGTAATAACGCTTACCGCCCGGTTCCTCACGGTACACGGTCTCGTTCAACGCCCCGGTGGGCTTCCCCAGACAGAGGAAATCATCGGTGACGTTCTCCTTCAGGCCGTGATAGCCCTGATGTCCAGGGTCCCCTTCAAGACCCCAGCGCCAGGAAAAGGAATAGGGGGCCCACGAATAGCTCCGGCCGCCCACCTCCACCGAGATTCGGGGATCGAGGCGGACCATTCCGGCCAGCCGCCGATCGAGAGCCTCCACCTCGAGATCCGACGGCAGGGGCCCCAGCTTCCAGAATTTTGGACCATAGCCATGGGTCACCCGCGCCCAGCCGGAATCGTCCGTGGCCGCCGCTTCCCACCCGGGATGCGGAGCCGTCTCCTCGGCGTACCGCAGCACCCGCGCTTCGGCGCCGATGACGGTTTCCGTGACGGGCAATCGAAAATCACCCCACCGATTGTTCATCGTCGGCCGCAGCTCGAACTCCCAGTCGCCGTCCAGCAGCACCGTCGTACCCGCGATGGCTGCGCCGTGAAGCTCCGTCCGCCGGCCCTCGTGCTCCACGGTCGCGGACTTGCTGCCCGCCGTGTCGGTGAAGCCGGTCACCCTGACCCGACCCTCGCGCACCTCAACCCGGCTGACCTCCTGGAGATCGGTGGACGTCACGGCGACCTCGGTCCGGGCGGGGGAGAAGACGATGACTTGTGCCTCCGGGGCGCCGAGCGGCAAGCGAACCCGCGTCCCGCCCGCCACCGATGCGACGGTCGAGATCGGCCGCGCCTCGCCGGTCCAGGGATCCCACCATTCGACCCGGCCCTCGGACCGGAACGTGACCTCGGCCCCCTTGGGCGCGCCCATCACCAGGTAGACATCGCGCGCACCGATGCGCCGGTGAAGAGCCTTCACCGGCGAATCCGACGTCACCTCCAGCGGGATGGGGAGGAGCGCCTCGGTCAGCCCAGCCCAACGCTCCTCACCCCCGAACACGCCGATCCCCACCCCGCCCGAGGCATGCGGCTGCGCCGGAGGCCGCTGCCCGGCCTGAACCTCGGCCGCCGCGGCACCGAAGATCTCCCGCACCACGGCGTCCAGTTCGGGATCCTCGCGCCCCGCCCGGTCACTGGCTTCGGGCAACGCCCCGATGGCGATGACGCGACCACCCGCACGGCGGAAGTCGCGCGCTTTCTCCAGCGTGGACCACCGCACCGCCCGCATCGCCGGCAGGACCAGAACCCGGTAGCCGGCTTCGGAGACCCACAGTCGTCCAGCTTCGATCCGCGCGCGGCCCAGCGACTCGTCGTCCATGAAGACGAAGTCGCGTCCGCCCTTGAAGAGGCGGGTGGCGGTCTCGAAGGCGAGGTCGGTTGCCTCCTTGCCGCCGAGTCCGGCCTGGCCCGGAGTGACTGGATAGAGCACCGCGACGTCGCTCTGGTGGACGCCCTGGCTCAGAAGATAGGAGAGCCGCTCGAAGTACTTCAGGAACACCCCCATGTGCTCCCAGTAGGGCATGCGGAAGTGGTAACACGGCGGGGCCCATTCCCAAAAGCTGCCGTGGGTGGAGTAGTAGAGACCGTGCAAATTGAGCAGGTTGCAGCCGTACAGGTAGTTCTCGCAGGTCGCCTCCATCAACCGCTCGGGCGCCGCGGACCAGCCAAGGCTATGATAGCCCTCCAGCCAGACGCGCGGCCGCCGGTAAAGCTGAGCGATCGAGCTCGAGACCTTCCCCTTGATGAGGTCGGCCCGCCCACCCGGCGTGTCGTGCCCGGGGGCGGTGTACCAGCGCACCGCGCCGAAATAGTCGCCGAACTCCTGCGGGTCCAGCCCCCGACTCCCCTGGTCGCAGCCGTAAATCAGGCCCCGCGACCAGTGCCACTCGAAGATCGGGATGAAGTAGCGCTCCTGGATGAGTTGCATCCGGACGTCCAGATAATCCAGCCGCGCCTTGGGAGTCCGGGCGCCGATGTCGGCAAACAGCCCCGGCAACGCCTCGAACACGTCGTAACCCTTCCGCACTCGAAACTGTTCGGCGAAGTCCGTGGTCCACACGTGCTCACCGACGCCGAACTGCAGTTCGTCGTGGAAGAAGTAGTTCAGCCCCCGGGCGGATCGGTCGGCGGCATGGTCCTGGAAGGGCTGGAAGAATTTCTCGACCACGCGTCGACCCGACGACGGATGCATCGGGTTGATTGCGCCAGGCTTGGGGACGCTCGCGAACACCCACACCTCCCACTCGCCTCCGGGCGTCGCCCACTCCAACCGGCTCGCCCCCGCCGCCACGGACAGCGCCTGCCCGACCGGGTCGATCCGACCACCGACCACCGGGTACGCCCAAATAGCGACCGTATGGGAAGGAAGTTCGAGGACGACGGCCCGTCCAGCCTCGACCCGGGTCTTGCTCGCCACCTGGAGTTCCCTCCCGCTGATCTCGGGATCCGAGTAGATCGTGCGGCTCACCAGGCTGCGGCCGTTGGGCCAGTCGAGAGTGTAGCCGCTCAATCCGATGCCCATGTTGCGCTTGCCACATTCGGCGGCGACGAACTTCCAGATCTCCCACCAGGCGTCGGAGAAGATCGGTGGTTCCGCGGCGTAGGTGGGCCAACCGGGGGTGTCCTCGTGGGCGTAGTTCACCTGCACGCCGGCGATGCCCTTGCGGTGCAGTTCCTCGATCTGCCAGAGCAACCGGTCGCGATCCAGCGGGTCACCGGTCCACCACCAGAACGGCACCTCGCCGTAGCCGGGTGGCGGCTCGCGGAATCCGGGCAGCACATCGAGATCAGGCGCACGAGAAGGGAAACCCAGGGCGTGTGCCGGTGGCGGTGGCGGATCCGCGGCGGCCCGGCGAGCCTGCCCGGCGTCGGGAGCCGCCGCCCTGGAAAAAGCACTCAGCAGCAGGGCTCCCGCCAACCCGATGATTGACCGCGTCCTTGGTTCCATGGGTGGCGCTGTGCATGCCAGCCCGGGGCCTTCCCGAAAAGACAATCGGGACCAGGGCGCCGCGGCTCGCTACTCGCCCAGCGACCACGTCGATCCTGCCAGAACTCACTCCACCGACCGATGTCGCCGAGCACCCGGATCAGACGCGCGTTCGGCGGAGGCGCCACCCGGCAAGGCCCGCCATGACGCCGCCCAGCAGCCAGGTCGAGGGCTCGGGCACGGCGCCCGCCGTCTGTGTGAACGAGAAATCGTCGAAGAAATTCTTGCCTCCCACACCAGACGCAATGCCGTCCTCGAGTTGCCAGCGGAGCACGGTCAGGTCGAGGAGCGGGGAGCCCAGCGGCGTCCCGGCGGGGGCGAGGTTGTACCACGTGGCTGCGGAGATGTCGTAGTAGTCCAGCAGGAAGGTGTCGGTGGTGAGGTCAACATCCAGCAGCACCCCATCCCAGTTGGCCGCGTCGGCGTAAATGCCGGTGTAGTTCCACGGCCCGCTCGAGGTCGTGCGCCAGGTAACCTCGTTGTCCCGCGCGTAGCCCCACTGCAAACCGGTGTTGCCCAGGCTGTCCCTGAACGACATCGCGAACTTGTCGACTTTCGGGACGGGATCGACCGGGTTCGGACAGAAATAGAACTGCGTTGCCAGGCTGCCGCTGATGATGCTGGAGGGCGGCACGCCCCCGGTATCGAAGCTGTCGAGCGCGTAGTCGTAGACGATGGCCCCCGTTCCCGACGGCGTGTCGTTCCGCACCGCCAGGCTGCTGAAGTCCGTCCGGCCCGGCGAGTGGTCGCCCACGATGTAGGCCGGCAGTGTCCCGGGTGGGAGGGTTCCGGGGTACGGCGGTGACGAACCAACAACCGAGGCACGGGCGGCAGCGGTCGTGAAATATCCGCCCACCGGTCCGGCCACTTCCCACAGGCCGGAGTCGGGCGAGATCAGGGTAGGCCCGGGCCCACCCCCTGCGTTCGGGCCGTAGCCCCCTGCGTTGTAGTAGCTGACGTCGCTCCAGTTCACCGCCCCCGAGAAGACGGCGATATTGTACCCGTCCGCGGGCGTGAAACTGCCGAGATACGCCGGCGATGTGACCGTGGTCAGGGCGAGGAAGCCGGCCGCGAGCCGGTACGTGGCCGGACGCACCGACCACGCGTTGTTCAGGCCGGATGCCAAGCGGAATTGGACAGTAGGTCTCATGGGTACCTGAGAAGTAACGCGAATTCCAAGCATCACCGCAAGCGGGATAATGGGGGATCCCTTGTCTCGTAGCCGCCGTGGTGACGCGTCGCATTCCTTGGCTTTTCGGGGTTCCTGTCTCGTAGTCGCCGTGGTGACACGGCGCATTCCTTGGCTTTTCGGGGTTCCTTTGCGTTGTTCCGGGCGGTCGCCAGACTCTTTCAACGGGCCGCCTAATCCCGGAAGTTGGTGAAGCTCAGTGCCACCGGGAAATCGTGACCGCGGACGGCGGCGATCACGGCCTGCAGGTCATCGCGGTTCTTGCCGGCGACACGGACCTCGTCACCCTGGATCTGCACGGTGACCTTGAGCTTCAGGTCCCGCACAAACGAGCTGATCTGCTTGGCGACGGGAGCTTCCACCCCCTGCTTGATGACGATCAACTGGCGGGCGTGCCCCAGCGGAGAAATCTCCGGCTCCTTGCGGTCCACGCTCTTCATGCTGATGCCGCGCTTCGAGATCTTGGCGATGACGATCTCCTCCACGGCCTTGATCTTGAAGGCGTCCTGGGCGCTCAACTTGATCTCGTTCTTCTCGAGCAGGATCTCCGCGGGGCTGCCCTTGAAATCGAAGCGGTTCGCCAATTCCTTCTTCGCCTGGTTGATCGCGTTCTCGACCTCCATCGGGTTGACCTGGGAGACGATGTCAAAACTCGGCATGGCGCGAGCCTAGCGGCGGCCGACGCTGTTGACCGGAAAAAAAGGAGTTTCTGGGGTCAGATCTAAATGTTTGACGTTCCACTTCAGGTGTCGCCTCGAATAGTCAACAATTTAGATCTGACCCCATGGCCCTCTCCGGTTCGGATCCTGTTATTGCCCGGTCGTCCCGCTCGGTGCATCGTCCGTCCGAACCCTCATGAAGAATCTTCGCCCCCCCGTCGCGAGTGTCTGGCTCGCCTTGGTCGCCCTCCTCTGCAGTCTCGTCCCGACACCCGCCACCGTGGCCGCGGAACCGACCCGGATTCTGCTGGTAGCGGGCCGCCCGAGCCATGGCCCGGGCGAACACGAATTCCGGGCGGGAGCGCTCCTGATTCAACGCAGCCTTCAGAGCGTGAGCGGCGTCCGGACGATCGTGGCCTCGAACGGTTGGCCGACCAGTCCGGAGGCCTTCGACGGCGTGGCGGCCGTGGTCATCTACGCCGACGGCGGGGCCGGTCATCCCGCGATTCAGAACGACCGCATGAACTTCCTCAATGGGCTCGCCAGCAAGGGCGTGGGGCTGGGGTTCATGCACTACGGCGTCGAGGTGCCCAAGGGCGACCCCGGCGAGGCCATGCAGGAATGGATCGGCGGTTACTATGAGCACGAGTTCTCCTGCAACCCGATGTGGTCGCCGGAATTCCAGACCTTTCCGGACCATCCGATCACCCGCGGGGTCCGCCCGTTTTCGATCCGTGACGAGTGGTACTTCAACCTGCGCTTTCGGGAGGACCGCAAGGGCATCACGCCGATCCTCTTGGCCAAGCCGGCCGACCAGGTACGGGACGGCAAGTACGTCTGGCCACAGGGCCCCTACCCGCATATCCAGGCCGCGAAGGGTCGCGACGAAGTCATGATGTGGGTGCGGGAGCGGGAAGACGGCGGCCGTGGGCTCGGCTTCACGGGCGGGCACTTCCACCGGAACTGGGGCAACCCCGATTTCCGCAAGGTGGTCCTCAACGCCATGCTCTGGCTCGCCAAAGTCGAGGTGCCCGCCCAGGGGATCGACGGAGCCCTTCCGGAAACGGAGCTCGCGCTGAACCTCGACGCGAAGAAGAAGTGAACCGGGCTGAGATGAGCACCGCGGAGCACATGGCCCTCGTTGCTTGTCTGATCAGCGCGGAGTGGTAGCTTGGGGCCGTGACATCCGAAGTGCCGGTTCAGACCGAACGGAAGGCGCTCAAGCTGGTGACGTGTGGTAGCTGCGGAGCACGCGCTTTCATCCCGGGAACGCTCGCGCCGCTCGAAGTCACCCCGTGCAGCAAGTGCGGGCATCCCTTGATGATGCCCCTGCGCATGGGCCAACTCGAACTCCGGGCCCCGATCGCCTCCGGCGGCATGGGGACTGTCTATCGCGCCTTCGATGAAATGCTGCTCCGCGATGTGGCGGTGAAGCTCATGCGCCCGGAGCTGAAGGAGGACCGCGAAGCAGTCGAGTCGTTCCAGCGCGAGGCCCGGGCCTGTGGCGCCCTGAACCACACGAACATCATCCACATCTACCAGTTCGACCAACTCGGCGACCAACTCTTCATGGTGATGGAGTTGGCCGACCGGGGCAGCCTCGACGGCCGGATCGAGAAGGAGCACCAACTCCCCGAACTCGATGTCCTCGACGTCGGCATCAAGGTAGCCAGTGCCCTCGATGCCGCGCTCAAGAAGAACCTGCTCCACCGCGACATCAAGCCGGGCAACATCCTGTTCAACGCCGATCGCGAACCGAAGCTGGTGGATTTCGGACTGGCCCGGGCCGCCCTCCCAGACGGCAACGATGAATCCTCGCTCTGGGCGACGCCGTACTACGTGGCCCCCGAGAAGGTGAACCGGGAGCAGGAAACGTTTCTGTCGGACCTCTACAGTCTGGCGGGGACCCTGTACCACGCCTTGACGGGTCACGTGCCGTTCGAGGCTCCGACGATCGAGGAGGTCATTTCCGCGCACATCCATACGCCGCTGACCCCGCCGAACCACGTCCGCCCCGAGATCACCCAGCCCACCAGCGACGCCCTCTGGCGCGCGATGGCAAAGAACCCGGCGGAACGCTTTCAGAGCTACGACGAGTTCATCATGGCGCTCACGTCTGCCCGCAGCCAGGTGCTGGTGGCCCGGTTTCGCCCGGGCCAGGCGCCTGAGAATCCCACTGCCGGCGGGCGAATGCGCAAGTGGCTCCGGCGCTGATGCCCCGTCTTCTCTGCGCCCTCCGCGCCCTCCGCGCCCTCCGCGTCTCCGCGTCCGGCAGCTCCGGTCTCCTGCTCACGGCTCGGACCAGGTCAGGCGGAGCGCCAACCGGATCGCGGCTCCCATGCTCGTGGGGTCCGCCAGCCCGTGTCCCGCGATGTCGAACGCCGTCCCGTGATCGGGCGAGGTGCGGGGATAGGGCAACCCGAGCGTCCAGTTCACCCCCCGCTCGAAGGCCACAAGCTTCAGCGGACCCAACCCCTGGTCGTGGTACATCGCCACCACGACGTCGTAGTCGCCGCGAAACGCCTGGTGAAAGAGCGTGTCCGCCGGCACCGGCCCGTGGGCATCCAGCCCGCCCGCCCGCGCCTCAGCCACCGCCGGGGCGATGACCCGGCCCTCTTCGTCCCCCATCATGCCGCCCTCACCGGCGTGCGGGTTCAAGCCGCAGACCGCAATCCGGGCGCGCGGCAACCCCAGCGCGCGACATGCGTTGTGACTGTGCCGCAGCGCGCGCATGACGTCGGCGGTTGTCAGGGCGTCCGCCACCGCCCGCAGCGGTAGGTGGGTGGTCGCCAGGGCCACGCGCAACCACCGGCCGCGATCGTCGTCCCCCAGCAACATCATCGTCACCTCCAGGCCACCGCACCGGTCGGCGAGAAACTCCGTCTGGCCGGTGAAGGGGACGCCCGCTCGCAGGATGGCCTGCTTGCTGACCGGAGCCGTGACGAGCGCCGAGAACTCACCCGTCTCGCACCCCGCCGCCGCCCGAGCCAGGTAGTCCAAGGCGGCCCGGGCCGTCGACGGCCCACCCGGCGGCGCGGCCGGGTCCACCGGTTCCGGACGTGGATCCAGAAGGCTTACCGCGCCCCCTGGTGCGGTCAGGAACTCGCAACCCAACCGGCGCTGCCACGCCTGGAGCTGGTTTCGATCTCCCACGAGCACGAACCTCCCGGCCGACTCGGCCGGCTCGGCCGCCACGACCTGGCTCACCGCGCGAACACTCACTTCGGGACCAATGCCGGTGGGATCACCACAGGCGATGACGAGGGGTGGCATGGGGGTGGTTCTCATTCTGGACTCGGCAGAGCTTCGATCTCCGCGGTCGTGGAATCTGGCGGGTTCGGGGTCACCGCGGGTTTCCGCGTGACCAGGGGCTTGCCGGTTGCATCGAGTTCGGGGAACCACCGCTGGCGATCGGCCGCCTCGCCCAACTCCGTGCGGCGGCAACGCCTGACGAGGGCCTTGTAGAAGAGGTCGGCCGTCTGCGGGTCGAGGGCTTTCAGCCAACCGCCCCCCGTGTAAAGAACCCGGGCGGTTTCGGGGTCGTTGTTGGGCAGGAGTCGCGCCGCCTCCCAGGCCAGCCGGGCGGCGATGTAGCGGTAGTGGAAGCGCTCGGGTGATGCGGGGCGATGGGCCGCGGCCCTCTGGAGTTCGGCTGGCGTGGGCTGGAGGTGCCGGATCTGCTGGCTGTGAGCCCGCCCTTCCTGCGTGGGGCCGTGCTCGAACTGGCCGTCCCAAACCGCGTAATCAGGAGCAACCTCGGTCCCCAGGATCTCCAAGCCGTTGGTCCGCGCCAACCAGCCCGCCTGAAACCACGAACGGGCCCGGCTGCGACCGTCGCGGGTGACCTCCGCCCCGGCCTGAACCAATTCCAAAAACTCCGCCTGCGCCGGACGAAACGCCGGGGGGAAATAAGGCGTCGCTTCCCCGCCCCGACCCAACCGGGTGAGGCGCCGCCCCAGCAGGTGCCGAATCCGACCGCCTTGCTCCTCCAACCGTCTGGCCGGCGTGACCGCGGCCGGCTCCGAACCCTCCTCTCCCGGCGACGCGGCATCCTCGGCACCCGCCGCCGCCTGCGCCGGCCGCGCCCGCCGCCTCGCGGGTTCCCAATGGGCGTCCACGTACCGCTTCAGCTCCTCGATCGTCAGCACGCGCTCCGCCACGTAGGCGGCATCCAGCCAGAACCCCCCGCGCAGCAGAGCGTCCAGCGATTGCACAAACTCCCCTCGAGTGAGGCGGAGGACGCCCAATTCGCCGAGCACCTCCCGACGCCCGGGCACGGCGTCCCGCGGTTCCAGGAGGCTGTCGGCGAACATCGGGGCCTCCCCGCGCCGAAGCGGGGGTGGGTCGAGCGGCAGATGCTCCACGGCGTGGGTCAATGCCCCGGCGGCCTCCTCCACCCGTCCCGCGCGCAGGAGGAGCTTCGCGTGGATCCAGGCTGCCACCGGCGACTCCCCGGAGAGCTCCACCCAACGCTGAGCCGTCGCCCAGTCACCCAGTTGGTAGGCGAGAACCGCGAGTTGCTCCGCCAGCGGAACGTCGGCCGCCCCCGTCGCCTCCACGGTCTCGAGCCAGCCGAGATCCGGGGACTCCCCGGGGGGCGATCCGTTCCCCAACACGGATCCCGGGTCCGGGTCCATGCGCCAATCCGCCGACCAGCCATGGTTGGACAACACCCAGGCGGTGACGACCCGCCGGAGCAGCGGATCGTGGGCCACGGCGAGTCGGGTCTCCGGGTCCGCCTCCACGACCCGCCGGGCAGCCACCGCCAGTGACAGCGCGGCGCTGGAGGTTCCGGCGGCGAACTGGTCGAGGTAGAGCCGGAGGGCGCCGGCCAGGTCGTTCGTGCGCAGCCGCAGTTGCGCGTGCCAGCCCAGGCTCGCAATCGCCAACCCGGCGCTGTCCGGCAGCCCCGAACGGGTCAAAGCCCGCGTCTGTTCGTAGTACCGCGTGGCCTGGACCGGGTCGTCCTGGTGCCACGCGCGCCCCAGCATGTAGGTGGCCCACGGGGATTT
>JBBQML010000074.1:0-11252 GCA_038328885.1 Verrucomicrobiota bacterium
GGAACTCGCGAAAGGCGTCGACGGTGTCGTCCGGCAGCCAGTTGTTGAAGCGCTTGAAGCTCTCCTCCCCGGCGAACACCTCCATCCACGCGATCTTCCGCGCGCCGGCGTAGGCCTTGTTCACCGCGGCGTCGAACACCCGCACCGAGGACGCCCAGATGTCGGGCCCGGTGCCGTCACCGCGGATGAACGGAACGATTGGATGCTCCGGCACGCGGAGTTTACCACCGGTGATGGTGATCTTCTCTCCGGCGGGGACGGTACAGGTTGTGTAAGGCATGGTCAGTGGTCGGGAATCAGGCGCCCGGACCGCAGGGAGGGCCGGGCAGTCGGTGTGCGTGGTCAGTCGTCGGTGGTCAGTCCCCCGGGCACCCGCTTCAGGGGACACCAACCGCGGACCCGTGTTCTACCGCCGTGGCAGGGCGGGGCAAGCGCGAGGTTCGCCGGCACAGGTGCCTCCGTGCATCCCGAAGTTGTGGGTAGCATTCAGTTCCAGAGAACGTGGGCGTCGCGGTTTTTCGTCATGACGCAAAGTCTCAGGAGGTTGGAGAACCCTCGGCGGGACCAGAACTGCGCCGGCTACCCTCGGCCGTCGCTCCGCGACTCCTGAACATCCCGCCGACCCCCCACGCGCGGAGCGCCCCGAGGCCACTGACTGGTGAGGGTGGCGAGCAGCATGAGCGCGCAGCCCAACAGGGAACGGGGCCCGAGTCTCTCGCCCAGGAGCAGGAAGCCGAATAGTGCGGCGAACACGGACTCGAGGCTCATCAGGATCGCGGCGTGCGACGGGGGCGCATGGCGCTGACCGACAATCTGCAGGGTGAACCCCAGCGCGCCGCAGACCAGTCCGTTGTACAGGATAGGCAACGCGGCGGCGACCAGGGCGGCCCATGACACATCCTCGTTCAGGAGCACCAGCGGAAGGCTGAGGAGCGCGCTGAAGACCATCTGCAGCCAGGCGATCTGGAGTCCGTCGATGCGGTGGGCGAGCCAGCCGATGAGCAGGACATGGAATGCCCAGACCACGGCGGAGACCAGTACCAGGAGGTCGCCACGCCCCATGGACCACAGTCCCGCTTCCGAGAGGAGGTAGAGGCCGGCGATGGCGATGGCGGCGGCGGGGAAGGTCGCTCGCGGTGGCCGGGTGCCCGCCAGCCATACGATCAGTGGCACGAGCAGGACGTAGAGGCCGGTGATGAAACCAGCCTTGCCAGCCGTGGTTTCCGCCACTCCGGCCTGTTGGAACCACGAACCCACGCACATGACCGTGCCCGCGGCGATGCCACCCGCCAGCACGCGCCAGCCCCGCCAGTGGCCCGGGCTCGGGACCCGGGCGGGCCGGTGACGGCGGGGCCAGACAAACGGCAGGAGGGCCACGGCGGCGACCACGAATCGCGCCGCGTTGTAGGTCGCCGGCCCGAGATGCTCGGAGGCCGCCCGCTGCGACACGAAACCGCCACCCCACACCACCGCAGCCGTCAGCAGGAAGAGGTCGGCGCGCCACTGCAGCCGGGAACGGGCCACCTGCGGAATCGGTGGCCGAAGATCGGTGGGGGTCATGGCAACTCCTCGAGGAACGCATCCCGCAAGGGCCGATCTGGCGCGGGTCGCCAGGCCACGTGCAGGTCGCCGACCACGGCTCCCCGCATCGGACGGAACACCAGTCCGGGATGGGGCAGGGACGGCAGCGGTTCCAGCAGCAGCGCCGCGCCGCTCTCGGCGACGCCGACGAAGTAACGCAAGCGGCGCAGTTCCACGGTGCCGCACCATACCCAGCCAGGATGGCGGGGCGAATCAGGAAGTATTGGGCGCACCCCCGCCGGATGAGGTAGGAGAAGCGCCTGACGATGAACTGGAAAGCCTGCCTGTCGCGGCGGACCGCGGAAATGAGACGATCCGCGGTGCGCGAACTGCTGAAGCTCGCCACCCGGCCCGAGGTGATCTCCTTCGCGGGCGGTCTGCCCGCCCCCGAACTCTTTCCGGTCGAGGAAGTGCGGGCGGCGACGGTGGAGGTGCTGCGCGAGCGTCCGGCGGCCGCGTTGCAGTACGGCGAGACCGAGGGGGTGGCCGAGCTCCGGGACTGGGTCGCAGCCCGGTATTCGTCCCCGGGGCGTCCCCTCGACCGTCGCCACGTGCTCATCACGAGCGGCGGCCAGCAGGCGTTGGATCTCCTCGGTCGGGTGCTGCTCGACGAAGGCGACGTCGTGCTGGTCGAGAACCCGACCTACCTGGCGTTGCTGGGTGCCTGGCGTCCGCTGGGGGTTCACTTTTCGGCGTGTCCCGCCTCGGGTGAGCCGCCGGAGCCGGACGAACCTAACGAGGGCCTTTGCCCGAAGGTTGCGTACCTGATTCCCAACTTTCAGAACCCCACGGGTCGGACGCTTTCCCGGGTCCACCGGGAGCAGTGGGTGGCCTGGCTGCACCGGCGCGGCGTGGCCTGCATCGAGGATGATCCGTACGGGGAACTGCGGTACTCCGGCGAGGCCCTGCCGTCCCTCTTCGAACTCGAGGCCGGGGCGGATCGCGAGGCCCGGGCAGGGATCGCTGACGCCTGGCACGTGGCGCAGACGGGAACCTTCTCGAAGGTCCTTGCGCCCGGCCTGCGGGTTGGTTGGGTGGTCGGGCCGATCGAATTGATCGACCCATTGGTGAGGGCGAAGCAGTCGATGGATCTCCACACCAGCACGCTGACCCAGCACGTGGTGCTGGAGTTGATCCGGCGCGGGGTGCTCGGGCATCAGCGGGATCGGCTGCGCACGGCTTACCGCGAGCGCCGCGACGCCATGCTCGGCGCCCTGGCGGCGCACTTTCCCCGGGAGGCGGCCTGGACGGTGCCGGAGGGTGGCATGTTCATCTTCGTTACGCTGCCGGAAGGGTTTGACGCCACCGAGTTGCTCGGCCGGGCGCTCTCACGGGGGGTGGCGTTCGTCCCGGGAGCGGACTTCCACCTCGGCGAGCTCGGGCGGAACACGCTGCGCCTGTGTTTCTCGAATTCCTCCCCGGACCGCATCGCCGCCGGGATCCGGTGCCTCGGGGACGTGGTGAGGCGGTAGGCGGTCGGCGACGCACCGCCGCACCCGGCCCCTCCCCCAATCAACACTCGAAAATCACCAATACCGGGTCTCCAGTCCCGTACCGGCAACCTGGGGATGCACGGCGCCGACCCGTGCTGGCAAACGAACAGTAGACGCCGGGTGTGGGGCCGGTAGGGTGACCGGAATTCTAACCCCAACTTCGACCTCCATGAACTCCCGAACCACTCCAACTGCTCGCGGCGGTAGAATCGCAGCGTTCACGCTCATCGAGCTCCTCGTGGTCATCGCGATCATCGCGATCCTGGCGAGCATGCTGCTCCCGGCCCTGGCGAAGGCGAAGGAGAAGGGCCAGCGGACGCTCTGCACCAACAACCAGAAGCAGTTGATGCTGTCGAACCAGTTGTATACCAACGACAACGACGAGTGGTTGCCGCACAACAACTGGGACTTCCAGAACTATCCGGGCTGGCTGTGCCTGCCGCCGTTCACCAAGCCGGAGACCAACATGGCCACCGGCCTCTTCTGGACCTACCTCGGTACGGCGAAGATTTTCCGGTGTCCCCTCGACCGGACCAACACCGTGCTTTTTCGGGCCCGCGGTCAGAAGTACACCAGCTACATCATGAGCGGCTCGCTCACGGCCTTCACGATCCGGCCAAAGACTTTCCGAATCAGCGAGTTCAACCCCAACGACATCATCATGTGGCAGGCGGACGAACGGAATCCTGGCGATTTCAACGACGGTTCGAGCACCCCGGCCGAGGGCATCACCCGCATCCACAACATCGGTACCACCGTGGGCGTCGTCGACAGCCACGTGGAGTACATGAAGATCCCGGCCTTCCTCGTGGAGGCGACGTTGCGCCCGGGCCGGCTGTGGAACGTGCCGGGCAGCAAGACCGGCAGCTAGCAGCATTCCCTCCCTGCGAAGTCCCGTCATTCTCCCTGCGGTCGCGTCAATGGTCGTTGTCCGTACCCGTTTCATCCCATGAAATCCCCACTCTCCCTGGCCGCCTTGGCGGCGGTTGTCCTCGCCCTGACCGGTTGTGGCGGGGAAAAGGCAGCGGATCCTGCGGCGATCGAGGCGGCCTTCAAGGACGCCCCGGCTGACACCGCTGCCCCGGAGGCCGCCTCGGGGGAGGAAAGCACGACCGATGCCGTCCAGATTGGTGGCGGCGCCGAGGCCGAGGTTCAGGTCCAGGCCATCGCCGGGCGCGCCGCGGCGGCGATGCGCAAGGACGACGTGACCGAGGCCATGGTGATGCTCCAGACCCTGCGACGGGCGAAGAACCTCTCACCCGCGCAGTTGGGCGCCGTGCAGGATCAGATGGCGGCCTTGCAGATGGACCTCGCCAATCGTGCCGCCAACGGCGACCAGAAGGCTCAGGCGGCCCTCAAGCTGATCGGGCAAAGCACGCGATGGTGAGCGAGCGCAGGGGCTCCGCCGCGTCGGTCGTGGGTGCTCCGCCCGCGGGGGTCCGCCAACGTATCGCGGAACTGCGGCGGCGGCGGCGCTGGTGGCCGTCCCTGATGGCGATCGGATCCACGTTCCTCTGGATCTTCGGCGCGTTTTGGTTGTGGCGCGACCACCCGGCCTGGTGGTCGGCGGCGATCACCTATCTCGCGGTCGGCGCCATGCAATACCGCCTGGTGCTTGCCGCCCACGAGGCCACGCACAAGACGCTCATGCCGACGGTGTGGCTCAGCGAAGCCCTCGGGCTCTTCTGTTCGTCCCTCGTCGGCGTCTCCCTCTTCAACTACCGCCGGGCGCACCTGGAACATCACAAGTACCCGCAGAGCATTCAGGACGACATCGACGGGTACATTTACCGCCCGCTCATCCAGGCCGCTCCCGGTTGGCCGCGGTTCTTCCGGCTCTTCACCGGGAACTACGTCGACATTGCGATCAAGCTCCGGCGGAAGTTTTTCGGCGACGGTGACTTGGAAGGGACGCATGCCCTGGTGGGCACCCGGAAGCCCGGCCTTGGGCGGCTCCTGCTTCAAATGTTGCCGATCGCCGGTGTGCAGTTGGTGATCCTCGCGCTTCTGACCTGGCAGTTCACCTGGTGGACCTACTTCGCCTTCTGGCTGGGTCCGATCTTCACGATCGCGCTGCAGCTAGACCGGATCCGCACGTTTCTCGAGCACGGTCACAACTACTTCTTCCCTGGTCCTCCGATCGGCGACTTGAGTGTGGCGCCGCAGACGACCATCGACGTCGAGACCAACTTCCTCGAGCGGTACCTGTTCGCGCCCTTTGGCTTCGCCGAACACCAGGCGCACCATGCGCAGTTGACGGTGCCTTTCTACAATCTGCCGGAGCTTCGTCGGGTGCTCGAAGCGGAGCAGCCTGGTTACATCCGGCGGATCAAGGCCTCGTACCTGGGGATCCTGGTGCGGATGTTACGGGCGCCGGTGGCGCCGGAGTTCGTCGGCAAGATCTAGCTTGCCGGTAGCCGCCGAGGTGACGAAGCGCCATCATGGCGCTGTTCCTCACATGAAAACTGCTCTTTCGCGTCGGCGTTTTCTCCAAACCACCAGTGTTGTCGTCGTGGCCGGCGCGGGACCGGGATTGATCTCCCCGGTGTCGGCGGCGGAACCCGCCGCTCCGTTGGGGGATCTCTCGATCCTGCCCCAGGGCGCGACACCCGCGCCCGTGGCGATTCCCCACTTTCCGGATCGCCTCCATGCGTTCGTCTGGCGGAACTGGTCGTTGGTGGGGCTGGACCGACTGGCGCGAACCCTGGGGGCCCGTCCGGCCGAGGTGCGGGCATTGGGGCGGGCGCTTGGTTTGGGGCGGCCTCCCCGCATCTCGAGCGAGCAACGGCGCCGGGGTTACATCACGGTCATCAAGCGCAACTGGCACCTGCTGCCGTATGTGCAGCTTCTGGAGTTGCTGGGTTGGAGCGCGGCCGAACTGGCCTACACGCTGCGGGAGGATGATTTCCTCTGGATCAAGCTCGGGAGCCTGAAACCCAAGTGTGCACCGCTGCGCTGGCCGGAGGGGGCGCTGGCGACCCAGGCGCTCCTCGACGGGGCCGCGAGGGTGCGGGCCGTGGTGCGGTCCGAGTTTGGCGGCGATCTGCCGGTTCCCAGTGAACCGCTATTCGCGTTCGTGCGTGAGCTGTCACGCGGTGGCGTGGCAGCCCCGGCGGCGAGCGTTCCCGCGTCCGGGAGCAGGCCCGGGGCGCCCCGTCCCCTGCGTTTCTGCTACTCGTACTTCGCGCTGTACGGGGACCCGCTGCTGGAGGCGGATCTGGGGTCCTATCCGGACGGCTACCTTGCCCGTCTTGCGGCGCGTGGCGTGACGGGCGTGTGGCTCCAGGCGGTGCTGTACCGGTTGGCGCCGAATCCGTGGCAGGCGGAACTGAGCGAGCGCTATGAGGAACGGCGGCAGAACCTGGCGCGCCTGGTGGCTCGTGCCGCCCGGCATGGAATCCAGGTGTTCCTGTACCTCAACGAACCCCGGGCCCAGCCACTCGCATTCTTCCGGGAGCACCCGGAAATCCGCGGCGTCACCGTCGGCGACCACGCGACTGTCTGCACCAGCGTGCCCGCCGTCCGCCGGTATCTGGCGGAGTCGGTCGCCGGGATTTGCCGGGCCGTGCCAGGCTTGGGCGGGTTCTTCACCATCACCGCCTCCGAGAACCTGACCAACTGCTGGTCGCATGGGGCCGGGGCCGGGTGCTCCCGATGTTCCGCGCGCACTCCCGCCGAAGTGATTGCCGAGGTCAATGCCACCCTCCAGCAGGGCATCGACGATGCCGGCCAGGGCCAGCAGTTGCTGGCCTGGGACTGGGGATGGGCGGATGCCTGGGCCCCGGAGGTCATTGCCCGACTCCCCGCCAAGGTCGCGCTGATGAGCGTCAGCGAGTGGAGCCTGCCGTTGGAGAGGGGAGGCGTGAAGGCGACGGTGGGCGAGTATTCGATCTCGGCGATCGGTCCGGGCCCGCGGGCAACACGGCACTGGCAACTCGCCCAGCAGCGCGGCCTGAAGACCGTGGCCAAGATCCAGGCCAATAACACCTGGGAACTCTCCGCCCTCCCGTACCTGCCCGTCCTGGCCAACGTGGCCGAGCACATCACCCGGCTGCGCGATCGAAACCTCGACGGCATCATGCTCGGCTGGACGTTGGGAGGGTACCCGTCGCCCAACCTGGAAACCGTCGCCCGGGTGATGGAGGGGGGGACGCTGGCTGACGTCGCCCGGGCCCGGTTCGGGAACGCGCTCGCGCCGGCCGTGCTGGCGGCGTGGGAGGCCTCGAGTGCGGCCTTCCGCGAGTTCCCCTACGACGGGGGCGTGGTGTATTCGGCCCCCCTTCAGACGGGGCCGGCAAACCTCCTATACCCCGAGCGCACCGGATTCCAGGCGAGTATGGTCGGCTTCCCTTACGATCACCTCGATGCCTGGCGGGGCCCATACCCGGTGGACGTCTTCATCGCCCAACTGGAGAAGGTGGCGGGCGGTTTCATCGCGGCGGCCGAGACTTTGGAACGGTTTCTGGAGGATCGCCGTGAGGGCACCCGGGCGGAGCGGACGGCGGCCGCCCAGGAGGTGGATCTCGGGCGGGCGGCGGGTTTCCACTTCCAGAGCGTGGCGAACCAGAGCCGGTTTGTGCGTGACCGCGAGCGGTTGCGGGCGGCCCCGGATTCCGCGTTGCGGGAGCCGCTTCGGGCGGAACTTATCCGGGTGGTGCGTGACGAGTTGCGCCTGGCCAAGGCCATGTACGAACTGCAGTCCCGTGATTCCCGGCTCGGGTTCGAGGCTTCGAACCATTATTTCTACGTCCCCGCGGACTTGGCGGAGAAGGTGTTGAACTGTCGGTCGCTCCTGCAGGCGGGTTTCCTCTAAGAAACCCCGGTCGGCCGTGTCTTCATCATTGAGGCGCGGCGGAGTCCGTGCCGGGATGTAACCGAACCCGACGGGAATTTGCGGTGAATGAGGACCAGTTGATGGCCGCCACGCGACCCAGCGACGCGGGAGCAGCACCCGGGAACGGCGAAACCCTGGCCGAGCTATTCGAGGCCTTGGAAGGCCCGCTGCTCTGTTACGCGCTTCGCTTGTTGAAAGGTCACGAGATGGCCGAGGACGTTGTCCAGGAGGCGTTTCTGCGGTTGCAGGGTCAGGGAGCGGGGGTCCGGGGGCCCCGCAGTTGGCTCTACCGCACCGTACACAACCTCGCCCTAAACCAGCTGCGCACCGCCCACCGGTTGGTGCCGCTCGCCAGCGAGGTGCCGGACGAGGCAGGGGGGGCGGGGGCGGAGGAGGCCGTAGATGCGCAACCGCTGCCGGACGAGCAACTGGCCCGCTGGGAAGGCATCGGGCTGGTGCGGTTGGGTCTGCAAGGCCTCGATGCGCGGAGCCGCACCGTGGTAGAGCTCAAGTTTCACGAGGACCTGAGCTACCGCGAGATCGCCGAGCGCACAGGACTGACCTCCGGCCACGTCGGCTACCTCCTCCACCACGCTCTCAAATCCATGGCCGACGAACTCGCGAGAGCCGGCCTCCTCACATGAACCCCGATTTTTCCGCCACGCCGCGGGAGGAACTGGAGCCCAAGCTCACGGCACTGCTGCTGGGCGAGCTCGCGCCCGCCGAAGCTGAAGCGCTGCGTGGACGACTGGCGGTCGACCCGGAGTTGGCGGCGCTCCACGACCGATTGCAGCGTACGCTCGGCCTGGTCCGCGCGGCGGTGGCGCAACCGGAGACGCAGTCGGACCCGGATGCAGCCGGATCGGGTGTCGCCCACGAATGGCCTCGCTTTTCCGGGGCTCGACGGGAACGCCTGCTCGAACGGCTTCAGCAGCCCCCCGCCGGTGCCGCCGCGTCGGCGAGTCCAACCACCCCGGTCGTCATCCCGGTGGCCTTCGAGCCGCCGGTGTCGCGCTCGGTCTCCACCAGGTGGCTGGCGCTGGCCGCGTGTCTGGTCTGCCTGCTGGGCATGGCGTCGCTGATGTTGAACGTGGGCAGTCGGCGTCTGGCGCTTTCCACGGGCGACGTCTCGCTCTTGGCCAAGTCCGAGATGGAGCGCATGCCGTCGTCGGCGTTCGGCAGTTGGGTCGTCGGCACCAACACCGCGATGCCCGCGGAACTGTCGCGATGGTATGGACTGGTGGCCAATGGGATCAATCCCGCGGGAGTCGCCGGGCAATCCGAGTCCGGGGTGAAAGCCGTTGTTCCGCTCGCGCGGGCCAGCCAGGTGGATGACTTCCGCAGCCAACCATGGTCGGCGCAACCGGCCGGGCGCGCCATGAGCATCGCCGGAGGGCTCGGGGACGGCGGAGCAGGCGGAGGAATTGGTGGCGGAGGAGGTGGCGCTTCCCAGCCGCAGTCCGTGGACCTGATGCTCCGGCGGAGCGGACAACCTGCGGCGAACGCTTCGGAGGCGGCAACCCCAGCGCCGACGGATCACGCCTTCTATAGCAGGGTCGAGCTGAATCGGGCCCCTGAGCAGCGGCCAACCCCGGTCCCGCAGCGGGTCCTGGAAGCGTTGGAATCGGTCGCGGTGACGCCCCAGGCCGGTGTCCCGTTCTCGGTGCCGGTGGAGAGCCGGGTCCTCGATCGGGAGGTCGAGGCGAAACAGGGCGCGGATAAGCCGAAGGTTCCGACGCTGGGCGATCTCCCTGTGCTGGGTGCCCGACTTGCGCCGCCCTCCGCTGCCCCCGCCACCGCTCCCGTCACCGCTCCCGTCACCGCTCCCGTCGCCCCGGACGGCAGCGTCCCTATCGCGCTCACCGGGTCGGATGTCGAGGGCGATGCCCTCACGTTCGAAACCGTCGGGGGCCCCGCGCACGGGACCCTTGCCGGGACTGCACCGAGCGTGAGCTACCGGCCGAGCGCCGACGGTGCGGGCGCGGATGCCTTTGGTTTCACAGTCCAGGACGGATTCGCCGCGGTGGATCGATCCGGGTTGGCGAAGTCTCGGTCGGCGGAGTCTTTGGCGCAGGGGATCCTGGAGGCAGATCGCATGGTGGATCGGGCGGGCGGGTCGAGGCCCGCGTCCCGTGCGAGAGCCGCTGCGCCAGCGGCCCCTGCGGCGGCCCCTGCGGCGGCCCCTGCGGCGGGACCCCTGCCCGCGTTGGGCCTGATCACGGAGGCACGCAAGCAGGTGACTTCCGAACGACTGGGCGACTTCGCGGCAGGGACCGGTGCGCTTCGCGGCGCGGAGACCCGGTTGGGCCGGGCGACCGCCGGGAAAGCCGTGGCTGACATCCTCGTCGAACCCACCCCACTGGCGGTGGCGGCCCCCGAGCCGGTGCCGGTACCGGTTCCCCAGCCCGAGGTGGCGACGGTCGACAACGCCTTTTCCACATTCTCCCTCAACGTGACGGACGTGTCCTTCAAGCTCGCCGCGACGAGCCTCGAGAACGGCGCCCTGCCGCCGGCCGCGGGCATCCGCAGCGAGGAGTTCCTGAACGCCTTCCAGTACCGCGATCCCGATCCGGCGCCGGGTGCACCGCTGGCGTTCGCCTGGGAACGCGCGCGCTATCCCTTCGGCCACAATCGCGACGTCCTGCGCCTCGCCGTCCGCACCGCGGCGCGCGGCCGGGAGGCGGCACGGCCCCTCAACCTGGTCCTCACCCTCGACAACTCCGGGTCCATGGAACGGGCCGACCGCGTCGCCATCCTGCGGGAAGCGATCCAAACGCTCGGCAGCCAATTGCACCCCACGGATGTCATCAGCGTGGTGTCCTTCGCGCGGACGGCGCGGCTTTGGCTCGACGGTCTGCCGGGCAGTCGCGCGGCGGAACTCGGCGATCTGGTGGGCAATCTCACGCCGGAAGGCGGCACCAACCTCGAGGAGGCGATGCGCGTGGCCTATGCGACGGCGTTGAAGCACTTCCTTCCCGACGGCGTGAACCGCGTGGTGCTGCTCACCGACGGCGCCGCCAACCTGGGGGACGTCAGCCCGGCATCGCTGCAGCAGCTCGTCGAGGAGCACCGGCGCCGCGGGGTGGCTCTCGACTGTTTCGGGATCGGCTGGGAGGGACTCAACGACGACCTGCTCGAGGTGCTCTCCCGGCACGGGGATGGCCGCTATGGATTCGTGAACCGGCCCGAGGAAGCAGCCACGGAGTTCGCCGCCCAGCTTGCGGGGGCCCTCCAGGTGGCGGCGTCGGACGTCAAGGTGCAGGTCGAGTTCAATCCGGCCCGGGTTCGTCAGTGGCGCCAGGTCGGCTACGCCAAGCATCAGCTCACCAAGGAACAGTTCCGGG
>JBBQML010000075.1:0-11192 GCA_038328885.1 Verrucomicrobiota bacterium
TCGAGAACGTCCTCGCCCACGCCAACGAGGTGAAGGGGAAGCTCGGGGAATCCCTGCGCACCCACCGTGACACCGCGCTTCTCAGCCGGGAACTGGCCACCATCCTGTGCCACGCACCCATCCCCCACGACCTTCCAAGCCTCGCCTGCCGCGATCGCGATGACAACGCGCTCGCCTCCCTGCTGGTGGAGTTCGAGTTCAACGCCCTCGGACGCCGATTGTTCGGAGGTGACTTCAAGGCAGGCCGGGGCTTCCCCGCCCCCGATCCCGCCCTCGATCCCGCCCAAACCAACCTCCCCGCGGCCCCGCTCGACCCCCAGGGGGACCTCTTCGCCTCTTCGCCACCCAAACCCACCGCCGTCCCCGACGCCAAGCGCCCGGCCCCGGTGGCGCCCCCCGAGCCCAACCCCACGGCCCCCCAGGAATTGTTCCCCCAGGTGACGCTCCGCTCCCTCGCCGACGTGCCCCATGATTACCGGGCTGCCACCACCGCTGCCGCCCGGCAGTCCCTCGCCGCCGAACTCGCCCGGCAACCAGCCTTTTGCTTCGACACCGAAACGGACGGCCTCGACCCCCGCACCGCCCGCCTGGTGGGGGTCGCCTTCAGTTTCGCCGCGGGAACCGGCTGGTATGTTCCGGTCGATCCGGCGACCGCACGCGCCACCGCCCAGAACCCCGGTGCGGTAGCGACGTCCGTGCCCCCCGAACTGGCCCCTTTCCGGGACCTCCTGGCCAACCCCCGCATCCTCAAAGTGGGCCACAACTTGAAATTCGACCTGCTCGTCCTGCGCTGGCACGGCATCACGGTCGAAGGGCCCTGGTTCGATACCATGATCGCCCACGCGTTGGTCGAACCGGAACAACGTCACGGCATGGATTACCTTGCCGAGGCCCTGCTGGGGTACACGCCGATCCCCATCCAGCGCCTCATCGGTCCCAAGGGCGCCGAGCAACGCACCATGGCCCAGGTGCCGGTGGAGACCGTGGCCGAATACGCCGCCGAGGATGCCGACGTCACCTGGCAACTCCGGGAGAAGCTGCTGCCGCTGCTCGCCGGTCGCGGTCAGGAGCGGGTGTTCTACGAGGTGGAGATGCCCGTCCTGCCCGCCCTCGTCGACATGGAGTTCGAGGGGATCCGCGTGGACGCCCGGGCCCTGGGTGAGTTCAGCCTCCAACTCGCCGCGGAGATGGCCGCGGCCGAAGCCGATGTCCACCGCCTCGCCGGCCATGAGTTCAACGTCAACTCCAACAAGCAGCTCGGCAGCGTCCTGTTCGAGGAATTGAAGCTGGTCGAGAAGCCCCGAAAGACCGCCACCGGCCAGTACTCCACCGACGAACAGACCCTGCAGGGCCTGGCCGGCGAACATGAGATCGTTCGCCGCCTCCTGGACCATCGCAGCGTCTCCAAGCTCAAGTCGACTTACGCCGACGCCCTCCCCCTCGCCATCTTCCCGGGCACGGGCCGCGTCCACACCACCTTCCACCAGGCGGCCACCGCCACGGGGCGGCTGAGTTCCCTCGATCCGAACCTGCAGAACATCCCGATCCGCACGGAGCGGGGGCAGGAGATCCGCCGCGCCTTCCTGGCCCGTGAAGGCTGGCAGTTGCTCTCCGCGGACTATTCCCAGATCGAACTGAGGATCATCGCCGCGCTGAGCCGCGAGACCGCCATGATCGAGGCCTTCCGCCAGGGGGAGGACATCCACCGGGCAACCGCGGCGCGCGTCTTCGGGGTTCCTCCGGAGGGCGTCACCCCGGAGATGCGGCGACGCGCCAAGATGGTGAATTTCGGGATCGCCTATGGCATCTCCGCGTTCGGACTCGCCCAGCGCCTGGGCATCCCCCGGGCCGAGGCCTCGGCGATCATCGATCATTACTTCCTGAGTTACCCGGGCATCCGCCGCTACATGGACGAGACGATCGAATACGCGCGCTCACGAGGTTACGTGGAAACCCTCACCGGCCGCCGCCGGCCCCTGCGCGACATCAATTCCGCCAACGGCAACATCCGCGGCGGCGCCGAACGCAACGCCATCAACACGCCCATCCAGGGAACCGCCGCCGACATGATCAAGCTGGCCATGGCCGGCGTGCACACGGAACTCCGGCAACGCCACCTTCACTCCCGGCTCCTGCTCCAGGTTCATGACGAACTGCTCCTCGATCTCTATCCGCCCGAGGAGGCCGAGGTCAGCGGGTTCGTGCGGGAGCGCATGCGCCACGCACTGCCGCTACCCGGGGACGTGCCCATCGAGGTCGGCATCGGCACCGGACCGACCTGGATCGAAGCCCACTGAACCCCATCCCGCGTCGCCGCGAGGCTACGCGGTGCCGCCGGGGAAATCCGCGGTCCGGGACGGAGCCGACACCCCGGCGCTGCCCCGGGAGGGCACCACGCCGGCCGCGGCAGGAGCCGACTGCTCCTCGACGGCCAGCAACTGGCTGAGCAAATCCGGTTTCGAAGGCACCAGCACGATGTCGGCTTCACCCTCGACGAGGTTTTGCGTCTCCAGGACGTCGAACACCGCTTCGGCGATCTCGTGGTCGGCGCTAATCTCCCGGAGGGCGTCCCCCACAATCTTCGGGCGCATCGCCGCGGCGCGGGCAAACTCCACCGCCGCCTGACGCTCGGCGGTGCTGCGGATCACGCTCACCTGGTTCGCTCCCTCCTGTTTGATCGCACTGGTGACCTGGCGCAACCGGTTCACCACCTTCTCCTCGATACCGCGGATCATGGCACCATCCCGAAAGTGCACTTTGCGGATATAGACCGAGCCCAGCCGGTAGCCCCATTCCTGCGAGGTCGGAGTGACCTCGCCACGCACCGCCTGGCTCATCGAATGCCGGTTCACCAGCATGTCGGCCAACTTGAGGTTGCTCAGCCCCCGCACCGTCGCGTTGCTGACGTTCGCCGCCAGCGAACCGCGCGGGTCCGCATTCCGAAAGAGGTATGCCACCGGATCCGAGACGGACATTTCATACCACATCCCGATGCCCATCGGTGCGCCCTCCTCCGAGTTCACCGCCTGGCTGCGCAGGTATTCCTGGTCCAGCCTCAGGTCGATGGTCGCGACTCGCCCCAGCGACTTCACCAGCAAGGCCCGCCAGCCCAGCTTGAACCACAGGAGGTGCAGCCCCGGCTCGTCCAGCACCGCCAGCACCTTGCCGAAGAGGATGTACACCCGCGCCTGACGCTCGCGAACGATGGTGAATACCCCGAACAGCACCCCCAGCGCATACAGGATCGGGCTGACTACAAACAGGGCGACGAAGGTCGCCGCGGTCGCCGCGAAAAACAGGGAGAGGGCCGTCATGAGCGGGCCTCCACGATGGCGCGCCGGGCTTCCTTGAACAGCCGAAGCCGCACGTTCCGCCGGTAACCCGCCAGCACGCGCGGACCCGCCTGCTGGAGAACCCTCAACTGCGCCGCGAGCGCCACCAGGGGCTCCACCTCCGCCTGGGCGCGCAGCGTCTCAATCTCCACCGCCCGCCGCGACTGCACCAGCGTCTGGTCCGCCGCTGCCTGCGCCAGGCTGATGTCGGAGGAGACCTGGTTGTAGGCGGTGTTGATGGCCGCCAACGCGGATTCCACCTCGTGCGGTGGATCGATGCCCGTGATGAGCGAGGCATCCAGCACGATGCCGTACCTCGCCGCCGAGGATCGGCACTCACGATCCATGGTCTCGTTCAGGTCCCGGAGATTCTTCCTCAGATCGTTGATAGACACCCCGATCGCCGGCGTCGCCAGCGCGTGGCCCTCGACCGTCGGCGCAACATCCCCACCGGCGGGAGCCTCGAAGCTGGCAATGCGCTCGCGCAGGACCGAAACGAAGAAGCCCATGACGTGCGCGATGGGATTCCTCACCCCGAACAGGGAGGAGTACAGGTTTCGTTCCGATATCCGGTAGCGGATCTGCCCCTTCAGGCCAGTGTTCAGTTGGTCCTTCGTGACGGCCTCCAGCACCAGGCCGCCCGCATTGGCCTCCGGATCCTCCGGGTCGAACGCCATGCTCACGGTCTGCACCGCCGTGGAAACCTTGTACACCCGCTCCCACGGCCACCGAAAATACGGGCCACCCGGACCGATCACGCGCACCTGCGGCCAGGCATAGCGCTCCCGTTCGTCCGCGTTGAGCGACTGCGCCACAGGGTCCTCCAGGATGGTCCGTCCCTCGACACGCTGGGCCCGCCCGAACACCGTCTTCACCGCCAGCTCGTTCTGGTCCACCGTGAACAGTCCTGAAAGGACATACCTCACCACGAACCACGCGACGAAACCGCAGACGATGCCGAGCAGAATGGCCATGACGTAGGGGGCGTAGGATTCCGTTGGAGTAACGACACTCTGCCTCGCCCGCCTGCGCGCGCGAGCACCTTCTGCGAGGCGCCCCCGCTCGGTCCCCCCCACACACACACACAGCGCGCCACAGGCGCGCTATGAGCGGAGGCGGTAAACGCCGAGCGAGGACGCCCCGGACCCCGCGTGAGTCGGACGACGCGGACTCAACCGCAGTGAGAGCATCGTCCAGACATTCGCGATCCGGCGCAGCAGAACCATCGAGGGGCATACCCGGTAACGCGGAATGCGCCGCCCTGCCAGGCGGTCCAGCGCGCGAACAAACTGCGACCGCCGATAGTTGTAGAGGTGCTCGGGTGCCAGCGGTTCCGCCAGGAGTTCCTCGAGCACGAAAGGCGCCACACGTTCCACGTACCGCAACGCCTCCCCCCGCCACCGCAGCGGATGGTGGGGGGGCGCGTTCAGCGGGTCATGCAACGCGTGCCCCATGTAGCCGTCGTTGTTGGGCACCGCGACGAACAGCAACCCCGCGGGCCTCAGAACCCGCGCCGCGTCCCGCAGCAACTCCAGGGGACGCTGCACATGCTCGAGGACCTGGAAGAGCGTCAGCACATCCGCACTCGCCGGCGGAAGATCCGAAAGCAAGCCCTCGGTCACCTCGAGGCCGCGCTGCCGGGCTCGCCGGACGGCGTCAGGGTTGAACTCCAGCCCTCGCTTCCGTTTCCCGGGAACGAGGGAGAGAAAAAAACCGTCGCCGCACCCGACGTCCACCACCTCCCGGCGGCCCGGGTCGACGGGGAGGCGCTGGAGCGTTTCGGTGAACTCCCACCGGGTCGTGGAGTAGTACTGTTCACTGCGACCCAGCGCCGCATAGAACGCGGCGGACCCCGCCACGCCGGGATCGTAGAATTCCAGCCCGCACCCCCGGCACCGGCGCAGGCGCACCTCAGTGCAACCGACGGGGAATTCCGCCAGAACCCCCACGCCATACTGGCGACGATACTCGTGCTCCAGGTCCGCCAGACGGATGACTTCCGCGACGCGCTGGTCGCGACCACCACAGAGCGGACAGGCAGCGCCGCCCTCGCCCCCCGCCTTCGCCGGAGCCGCTTCCGTCGGTTTCATGTTCCCCTCCCCTCGCCCACCGCCAGCTTGCGCGCCCGCACAAAGACCCCCACGTAGATCGTCGAGGGATCGTCTGGCGGAGTCAGCGCCTGGCTGGGGAACCGGTCCGCGAGAAGGTTCAACAGCGGCACCCCGACCCAGCCGTGGAGCTTCCGCACCCCGCCCAGGATCACCCCCCAGACCCGTTGCGCCGGGCCCGGACGCAATCCCCACACGCAGTGGTGAAGCAACTGGATCGAGCCGCGAACCCCCGCCGTCAGCTTGCCCGCCGACACGATGTCGAAGCCCGCCGTCCGCGCCGCCCTGACCAGACCGTCGGCCGTCCACCGCTGGAAGTCGAAGGGACAGCCGTGCTCGGGAAACAGTCCGTGGGTGGTGAGCAGCAGGTTGCCCCCGGGACGCAACAGGCGATGACACTCCCGGAGGTAGGCGGCCGGATCGGGTACATGCTCCAGAACCTGCGTCGAGAACACCCAGTCGTACCCCGCATCCCGTTCCCGCGTCAGGCCATCGGCCCCCAGCAGGCGATCCACCCGCGGACCCGGAACGATGTCCGCCCGGACGTACGAACGGCACCCGGCAAACAGCTCGGCATAGGGAGCCCCGCCGCAGCCGTAATCAAACACGTCCCCGCTGAACTCGGACGCATGCCGCAGCACCACCGCGTTCACGTCGCTCAGGATCAGGTAGTCGCCCTCCCGGCGACCCACCGCCCGGCGGCTCGCCCGATACTCCGGCGCTGCCAAGGCGGCCCCGAGATCCTTCGGCAGGCGGGCGGATCCAGTCGCGGACATGCCACGTCCCTCCGTCATGCAACGACGGTCCCGGGAAACGCCGCGGCGGCGGAACATGTCATGGCCCGAGCTTGCGAAACCTGCCGCGGGGCGGGAAGTCCGATTCGCACTCCGAAATCGCTTGCCGTCGCGGACCGCGGCCCGCGTAGATGCCGCCCGGTTTCCGCCATGAAAGGACTGATCCAGCGCGTTGCGCGCCAACTAGGATACGAGGTACGCCGCCTCCCAGCCGAAGGAATTGCCTTCCCCCCCGACTTCGATGGCTTCACCCGGGACATCATCGCCCAGGTGCGGCCGTACTCCATGACGGGCAACGAGTCGCTCAGTGCGCTCGTCGAGTCCTGCCGCTACCTCCACCGGCACCGGATCGAAGGCACGATCGTCGAGTGCGGGGTCTGGCGCGGGGGCAGCATGATGACCGCGGCCCTGGCCCTGCTCCGTCTCGGCGCCCCTGCCCGCCAACTCTACCTCTTCGACACCTTCGAGGGCATGCCCGCCCCCGGCGAAAAGGACCGAAGCAACACCGGAGACCTCGCCCGCGACGAGTTCGAACGGCGCCAGCGCTCCGCCGATTCCAGCGACTGGTGCTATTCGGCGCTCGAGGAGGTGCGGGGGAACCTGCGGAGCACCGGATACCCTGAGACCGCCGTGACGCTGGTGAAGGGAAAGGTGGAAGACACGCTCCCGGCCGGTTACGACGGCGGACCCATCGCGCTCCTGCGCCTCGACACCGACTGGTACGACTCCACCCGTCACGAACTCGAGCACCTCTATCCCCAACTCGTCCCCGGTGGGCTCCTCATCATCGACGACTACGGCCACTGGGAGGGAGCCCGGACAGCCTGCGACGAGTACTTTGCCAGGCTTCCGACCTCGCTCTACCTCCACCGCATCGACTACACCGCCCGTCTCGCGGTGAAGTTCCCCGGGGAGGGCGTTGCCAGAGGCTGAGGGGTCAGTCCCGACAATTGACAGCCGAACCGGGCGGCCACTCCCGATGGCAAGTGGCCACTACTGGCAATTACCGGGACTGACCCCGCCACTCGGCGAATCACAGTGGCGCTCGATCACCGCTAAACTCCGTCCCATCGAACCTTCCGCCCGACCCCCGTTGCCGCTTGAACCACTGGGGACTTGGTGTAATACAGACGAACGTATGACAACCACGATGACGGTACGGTTGCCGGCTACGCTCGCACGCGAGTTCAAAGCCAGAGCCAGAGCCGCCAAAACCAGTCCGAGCGCTGTGTTACGGCGGGCAGCGACGGAGTTCGTCCGACGACAAAAGCCGACATCGAATGCGATGCAGGAACACATCGACACCCATGCCGGCTCATGGGATGGGCACGTCTCCGGGCAGGAACTACTCCGGAGCACGCGTCCGTGATCCTCGTTGACACGTCGGTACTCGTAGCCTGGATGGACTCGGCGCACCCCCATCACAGGGCCTGCTGGACCGCCATCCGCGAATGGGCCGGGCGGGACGAATTGGCCGTCAGTTCGATCGCCTACGGCGAGTTGGCGGCCGGAGCCCGGACTCGTGAAGCCGTCGATGAGGCCCTCAGGGGATTTGTCCGTGTCGACCTCGATTTCAACGCTTCCTGGCGTGCGGGACAGGCGTTCCGCAAGCACCGCCCAACCAAGAGCGACACCCCGGTGCTGCCAGACTTCCTGATCCGGGCCCAAGCGGCCGTTCTAGGCATTCGACATTTGACGAACGACCGCCGCCGCCTCGCCGCGTGGACCGATGTGGAATTCCTCTTTCCGGAGGTCTGATGTCGCCAGAGGGGTCAGTCCCTACAATTGACAGCCGAACCGGGCGGCCACTCCCGATAGCAGGTGGCCACTACTGGCAATTACCGGGACTGACCCCGCCAGATGCACCGGCGAACGGGGCAACTCAGCGGGCGAGCGAGACGCAGACGATCTCCCGATCATTGCGGGCGTAGATCGAGCGGTTGGCGAAGGCCGGGTGCGACCAGACCACAGGCCGCCCGGGGTCCGGATTGGTCGCGTCGATCAGATGGGTGCGGCTGAGTTCCTCGTACTTCTCCGGGCTCAGCCTCGCGAGGATCAGGTCGCCCGTCTCGCTGAAGAGGAAGCAGCGGTCCTCGTGCTTCACGACGAAGACGTTTCCCCACCGGGCCGATTTTCCGCCGGTGGGGGCGAAGGTCTCCCACACCCGCTCGCCGGTGTCCGCCTTCAGGCACCGAAACTCTCCGTAGCTGCACGGGCTATAAATGTATCCGTCCTGGATCAGCGGCGTAGCCATCACACTATGGAGGCCGTCGGTGTCTTTTTCGCTCACCTTCCGGCTCTGCCAGACGATGGCGGGCGGACTGGCGTCCAGGCCCAACATCAGGGAACCGTTGTAGAAGGACGTCAGGAACAGGCGGTTTCCGAACTTCAGAGGACTCGGGATCGTCATTCCGAAGCGCACCGCTGGCGTGAGCGGATGCGTCCAAAGCACCTTGCCCGTCTCGGGATCGAGGCCGTTCACCGCTTCCGGATGCCAGAGGATGAGCTGCCTGCGACCGCCGAATTCATGGATCATCGGAGGGGCATAGCCCGGTTCCTTGGCGGACAACGCCCGCCAAAGTTCCCGGCCGGTGTCCTTGTCGAACGCGACGGCGACGCTGCCTTCACCTCCCACGAGGCAGATGAGTTTTCCGCCATCGACCAGGGGATGGCCGGCGAAACCCCACATCGGCGTCTTGACTGCGAAGTCCTTCTGGAAGTCGCGGGCCCAGACCACGGTACCCTGCTCCGCGTCCAAGCAGAACAGGTGTCCCTCCGTGCCCAGAGTATAGACCTTGCCGTCGGCGATGGCCGGGGTGGTGCGCGGACCGGAGGCGTAGCTCACGGTGTAAGCGCAGTCGTATTCGTGCCTCCACAGGATCCGTCCGCTCGATTCGTCGAGGCAGAGCACCCGTTCGGTGCCGGGGATTTCGGCGCGGGCGAAAGGGTCCTTGGGCTGGCTCCCCGCCGGGGGGAGTTGACGGTCGGTGACGTAGACCCTCCCCCGCGAGACCGCCGGTCCGGCGAACCCACCGCCGATCGTGGTCCGCCACCGGGGTGTCAGGCCGGCAGCGGGAAACCTGCCCAGAACCCCCTGCTCACGCCACTGCCCATCCCGGCGCGGACCGAGCCATTGCGGCCAATCCTCCGCGCGGGCCCGATGGCCGGACGGCGATCCATAGGCCAGGAGCAGGAACGCGCAACTGGTGACCAACGGCCGGGTGACGGGGCGGAGGAACCTCATAGGAACCCGCACGTAAGACGAGGACCGCGGTCAGGTCAAGACGCCCCCTGCGCGGCGCTGGGCTGAGGGGTCAGTCCCGAATGGCGCTGGGCTGAGGGGTCAGTCCCAACCATTGCCGTCCACCGGCGGAACGGGGTCGATTGGCCGCCCGGGGACAAGCGGGTCACTGATCGAGCGCCTAGGTGCATTTTGTAGTTTTCACGTATTCACAATTGACTAATTAACCCCGCCTAAGAGGTCTGCTGTTGTGATGCGCCATACCCCCACCCAGATATGGAGTCTCGCCTTCAATCGAGATGTCGGCCCCGTCAAGGACGTCCGACCAGCGCGACCTAGAGGAGCACTTGGTCACGGTTCACCGACGGACCCGTAGAAATCTCAGAGGCTCGTTCGCTCCGCCATCTTAAATGGCCTGCGACCGGTTCACGCCGCGACGAGGAGCGGGCCTGCGATTTAAGTTATTGATATGTGTGGAAACCCTCTTGCCCTGCATGTATTGGAGCCAGGTCGGGGGGGGGGGTGGAGCTCTCTCGCGCGACGGGCTGCTCTTCCTCCTGCCACATAAAGGCGAAGCCGTTTGTGCCTGCGGATCCGCGCGGGAACAACTCGACGCCGACCACATGGTGGTCCTCGGCGGCTCGAGTACGACGCCGATGTCAGTTGAGACGGGCCGGGGCCTGCGCGCCGGTTGGTTCACCGTCCGCGCCGAGCAGCTCTATCCACTGCTGGGGACGTCGGAAATCGCCCTCCTTCACCGGGTCGTCCAGAACTTCCAAAGCCCGCGCCGTTGCCTTGTTGGGGACGACTCGCGTCGCGAATGGGAGCGCCTGCTCGAGGATCTGCCGGCGCCGTGGAACATCCGACATCGCTCGTTTCTGCTTCGCATCTTGGCGGAGGTTCTGGCCCCGGAATTCGAGCGCCTTCGGACCGAGGAACACGCCTTGGTACAGAACGACTGCCACTTCTCCAAGGCTTTCGAGGAGCTCACCATTCAGGAGCTTCAAACCTTGGGAGTCGAAAAACTGGCGGCCAAGTTCAAGTGCGGGCGGCGTCACCTCAACCGGTTGTTTCACCGGCACCTCGGCATCTCGGTGGCCGGATTCCGCAAGGAGGCACGCCTTATGAAGGCCTTCTGTCTCCTGCGCGAGCCCGCGGTGAAGATCATGTCGGTGGCGGAGGAGTGCGGATTCAATCACTTGGGTTTGTTCAATTCGGCGTTCAAAAAGCGCTTTGGTTCCACACCGGGGGAGGTTCGGAAGGAACTGATGGCCGCGGAAACCCCGCAAGCCGTTTTAAGTTCGCTCGCCGCCCGGCTTGCACCTGAGCGTGTCGCCGTCCGGCAACCGAGACGGCCGGCCATGAGAGCGAGCGTCCCGCCGGCTGTAAACGGGAATGGCAAGTCCCTCCATCACAACCCAAAAGAGGGCGTCCCGGGCCCGCGGTCTTCCCCCTCAGCCCAAGGCGTCGGCGTATAAAAGGGCAGGCGCGCACTTCGACGAGAACGGGCGGCGAGCGAGAGCGGCGCTGGCCTCGCCTTGGAGCGTCGAAGAGCGCAAGGCGAACTTGGGTCAGCCGAAGGGCTATATTGCGGCTGGAGATGCAGTGGGACGTGAAGCGTGGCGGGGCCGCGTAAGGATTTCTTGCGGCACGAGGACCTGATGACGAAAACTGCCTGGACGACCCCGAGAAATCAGCCGCCCTCGAGCTGGGGACT
>JBBQML010000076.1:0-11181 GCA_038328885.1 Verrucomicrobiota bacterium
GGATCCTGGAGGTCGATGACTTCGAGGAGGATGGCAGGGATGCCGGCGACGCGGGTTTCGCACTGGCTGGCCAGTTCCTGTCGGGCGCATTCCCCGCGGCCGGTGACGGCAAAGCTCATCGGGCCGGGTTCCCGGCGCTGCACCACCACGCAGGCCCGGACGCTGGCACCGGGCGCGAGGTTCAGAACCTCCCAGAGCACCCGCCCCTCGACGACCTGGCCGCCTTCGGTGGTGCTTACCACGGTGGCTCCCGGCGGGAGGGGAAGGGCGAGGTTGACCCTGGTTTCCTGGGCCTCACCCGAGTTGGTCAGGGTCAGACAGACCTCGGCTGGCCGGCCGGCGATGACCTCCGCCGGTGCGACGCAGGCCAGGCTGAGCACCGGACCCTTGACCGTGGTGACCGTGGTGTCCTCGGCGCCCCACCGCTCGGCGGAACTGGCACGGGCCTGGTTCGTGTAGGTGCCGGGCGCCTCAGCCAGCATGACGAAGGAGAACTCGCGTCGTGCTCCCGGAACCAGCGTGCCCGCGTCGAAACTCACCATCGACTGGCCGTCGGTGGTCTTGAGTCCCTGGGGGAGGAAGTCGGTCACGCGCACCTCGGTCGCGGGGGCATTGCCCCGGTTCACCACGATAAGCCGCACCGGGATGGGGCTGCAGAGCTCCGCCTGCTGGCGGACGTCCTTGCCCAGTTCGAGGCTGGGGCGGGGCTCGGGTCCGAGGTCGACGAGGTAGAAATTGCTGCAGATCTTCGGAGTGAGGAGGCGGTAGACGCGTCCCTTGGACTTGAACTCGAAGGCGAAGGCGTCGACGGGCTCCTTGCCGGCCCACAGGACATCAATGAGGGCGACGGGCTTGCCGTTCTTGCGGGAGGACATGAAGGGCATCCGGGTGCCCTTGGGGAGTTGGACCGAAGTGATCTCGGCGGTGGCGGAGGCGCGTCGCAGGTCCTCGAGGTCTCCCGTCCAGCCGGCCTGAAGAAGGATAGAGGCGACGTCGGGTCGGAGCTTCTCGTCCTGGAACAACCGGCGGAGTTCCTCGGGCTTGACGATCGGCGGGGCGAAGCGGGCGCTGGGGTGGCCGAGGCGGGTGGCGCGGTGTTGCTGTGCGGTGGCCGGGAGGACCGGAAACAGGCCCGACACCAACGCTGCGGCGAGAGCGAGGAGGAGAAGGAGCTTGGGTCTCATGATGGCCGGATCGGAGCATGCATGGCGTGGGGCGGGGGAACAAGCGGGGCTTAGGCCTTCGGCGTGGGGAGTGGGGAGTGCGGAGCCGATTGGGGATCCTATCTATGCTTTGCTGAGTGTCGGTGTGCCAAGGGGTCGAGGTGGGGCGAGACTCGGCTCCGACCTCGGACGCCGAGCGGCTCGGGTCCCCGCACTCCCCACTCCCGACTCCCCACGCCGCCGGCCGCCGGCGGCTCCGAGCGGCTTGCCTCGCGCCGGGCGGGCACGGCACGGTGGACTTCATCATGCACCGAGTTCCATCTCTGTCGTGTCGTGCGGTTCTGCGGGCGGCCGCCTGCTGCTGCCTGCTGGCGACAGTGGTCACCGTTGACGGTGACTCCGAGGAGCCCCGGCCGTTGTTTGTGGAGGGTTACACGGGGCGGGTGAGCTATCGGCCGGGGGACGAACTGACGCTTCACGCGTCGAGCAGCGCCGCCCAGTTTGCGGTGGAAATCGTACGCCTGGGTGCGGCGACGGAGCCGGTCTGGAGCGAGCCGAAAGTGGAAGGCCGCGAACAAGTCGTGCCGGAGGACGCCTCCTCGCAGGGCTGTCGGTGGCCGGCGTCGTTGCGGCTCGTGATCCCTGAAACCTGGCGCAGCGGTTACTATCAGGTGAACCTGCGGGCGCGGGACGGTGGGGGGAAATTCGTACAACGCAATGCCCGCTCCGCGGAGGGGAGCTGCTTTTTCATCCTTCGCGAGGCCGAGCCTGGCCGGACGAGCCGGGTTCTGCTGCAACTCTCCACGCACACCTACAACGCCTACAACAACTGGGGCGGCTTCAGCCTCTACGCTTACCATGGGCGTGCCGGCAACCAGGGGCACCGGGTCTCCTTCGACCGGCCGCCGGCAAGCCAGTTCGTCAATTGGGAACAGCCTTTCGTGGAGTGGGCGGAACGGAACCAGATCACCCTGGAGTTCGCGGCGAATGGCGATCTCGAGGAGCACCCCGAGATCCTGAAGGCCTACCGGTTGGTGCTCAGCGTGGGGCACGATGAATACTGGTCGGCGCCGATGCGCGACCAACTCGAGGCGTACATCGCCGGGGGTGGCAACGTGGCTTTCTTCAGTGGCAATACGGCCTGCTGGCAGGTGCGGGCCGAGGACGGCGGCCGCGCGCTGACGTGCTGGAAGCAGAACGTCGCCTCCGACCCGCAGTTCGGCGCCCGTGCCGGGTACGGCACGCTGTCGTCGCTCTGGAGCCACCACCTGGTCGCGCGTCCGGAGAACCGGCTGACCGGCGTGGGGTTTCTCTGGGGGGGGTACCACCGCAGCCACGGGCAGTTGATGGACGGCAGCGGTGCCTACACGGTACATCGTCCCGACCACTGGATGTTTGCCGGGACCGGTTTGAAGCGGGGTGACACCTTTGGTGGCAAGGACACCATCGTGGGGTACGAATGCGACGGGTGTGAGTTGGAGTGGCGTGACGGCCTGCCGTTCGCCACCCACCGGGATGGCACGCCGGAGACCTTTGAGGTGCTCGGTTCGGCGCCGGCGCAGTGGCACCCCGACGACTGCCAGTGGTACGAGCGCTGGGAGAACGGACGGAAAGGGAACGCGGTCCTGGGCGCGTACCAGCGGGGGGGCACGGTGATGACCGTGGGGAGCACGGACTGGGCGCACGGCTTGCGAGGTGGGGACGCGGTGGTGCAGCGCATCACGCGCAACGTGCTGGAAAGGCTGGGACGATGAAGCTTTTCGGAGGCGGTGGGTGGGGTCTGCTGTTCGTCGCCCACATCGGTTTGCAGGCGGCGGAGCCGGTCTTTCCGGTGACCTCCGAGCACGACTTCGATCGGGATGGGGTTGCAGAGCGATTGATCAGCCAGCCGGGGCGTGACGAAATCCAGCTCCGAAAACCGGGTGGCGGCACTTGGGAGAAGGCGGACTTTGCTCTTCCGGAGGGTGTGTTCCGGTTCGACGAAGCGGGCCGGGACGCGGGGTTGCGGTTCGTGGATCTGAACGGCGACGGCTTCGGCGACGTGCTCTTCTCGAACCCGAGCCGGTTCGCGGTTCACCTTTGGAACAAGGACGTAAAGCCGCATCTCGGGTGGACCAAGGGCTGGTCGCAGTTCGTCCGGGCGGGTGAACGCCGGGGTGCGCCCGGCGAGCCGCCTTCGGTGGCCGGGGCGCTGGTGCGCGTGGAGCGCGGGGAACTGGTGGTGGAACGTCAGGCGGTGGGGACGACCGCGGCCGGCGCGAACCGGTATCCCACGAAAGCGTTGATCGCATTCGACATGCCGCCGCCGAAGTCGCCCGACGAGGCCCTCGCCGCGTTCCGGGCTCGGCCTGGGTTTCGGGTGGAGTTGGTCGCGGCGGAACCGGTGGTGATTGATCCGATCGCCTTCGATTGGGGCGCGGACGGGCGGTTCTGGGTGGTGGAAATGCGGGACTATCCGCTGGGCCTCGACGGGCAGGGTCAGCCGGGTGGCGTGGTGAAACAGTTGGTGGATGCGGATGGGGACGGGCGATTCGAGCGCGCCATCACGTTCCTGGAGGGGGTGTCTTTTCCGAGCAGTGTGATGGCCTGGCGGAAGGGCGTGTTGGTGGCCACCGCGCCGGACCTGATCTACGCCGAGGACACCGATGGTGACGGTCGGGCGGATCGGCGAGAGGTCTGGTTCACGGGGTTCGAACCGGGGAACCAGCAGCACCGTATCAACGGATTCGAATGGGGGTTCGACGGCTGGATCTACGCAGCGAACGGCGACAGCGGTGGACGGGTGCGGCCAGGGGACGGCAGGCCGGCGCGGGAGGTCCTGTCGATCAGCGGCCGCGACGTGCGGTTCCGGCCGGACACCGGCGACTTCGAGACGGTGTCGGCGCAGACCCAGTACGGGCGGCGGCGGGACGACTGGGGCAACTGGTTCGGCAACAACAACCCCACCTGGCTGTGGCACGTGACCCTGCCGGAGCACTACCTTCGCCGGAACCCGCAAGTGGCGGCGAAGCGCGTCCTGCACGTCCTGGCCAACTACGAGGATTCGACCCGGGTGTTCCCCGCCAGCGCGGCGATGGTGAGGCCGAACCAGCCGTGGTCCCTGAACCACGTCACCAGCGGGTCGAGCGCCAGTCCCTACCGCGACGATCTCTTCGGTCCGGACTTCACGACGTCCGTCTTCATCTGTGAGCCCGTCCACAACGTCGTGCACCGTGAGGTGCTGGAACGTGAGGGCGCGGGCTTCCGCAGCCAGCGGGCTCCGGACGAACGGCAGAGCGAGTTCCTGGCGAGCACCGACAACTGGTTCCGACCGACCAACGTGCGGACGGGGCCGGACGGGGCCCTGTACGTCGCGGACATGTACCGGTTCGTCCTGGAGCATCCCGAGTGGATTTCGCCGGAGATGCTGGCCCGGCTGGATTTGCGGGCGGGCACGGATCGCGGTCGGATCTACCGGGTCGCACCGGAAGGCGCGCCGCGTCGAGGGGTGCCGAATCTGGCCCGGTTGACGGGGCCCGAGTTGGTGGCGGCCTTGGACAGTCCCAGCGGTTGGCAACGCGACCGGGTGCAGCAGTTGCTCCTGGAGAGGCGTGAACCGGTGGCGCGCGACGGTCTGGTGAAACTCCTCACGCCGGCGCAGGCGCCGCAGGTGCGGTTGCAGGCGTTGGCGACCTTGGGACTGCTGGGCGGACTGGCCGTGAACCACGTCGAGACGGCCCTCGCCGATCCGCACGCCTGGGTGCGGTGCGAGGCCCTCCGACAGAGCGAAGGATTGGCCCCCGGAAGCCGGGCTCCTGCGCCCGCGGGATCGTCGGAGGCGGCGGACCTGGAACGGCTCTTCCGGGCGGTGGCGGCCCTGGCCACTGACGGCGATGCCGCGGTGCGACTGCAGGCGGCCTTCTCGCTGGGGGCCTGGCCGGCCGCCCTCGCCGAACCCGTGTTGCGGTCGCTGGCGGCGCGAGAGGATGCCGACGACTTGCTGCTGACCGCTGTACGCTCATCGCTCGGTGCGGAGAGCGCCCTGTTCGCGGAACTGAAGGAATCAACCCCGCTCCCGCGCGCCAACGCCACCCCGGTGGTTCTTCCGCCGACGTCCCCTGACCGCGCCGTGGTCATCGCAACCTACGCGGGGCTCGACCGGTTGGTTCCCAACGCCGCGCACGGGCGCGAGCTGTTCCAGGCGCTGTGCCTGCCCTGTCACCGGCTGCGGGGCGAGGGGCATGAAGTGGGGCCCGACTTGGGCATGGTGGGGATCAAGCCCGACGAATGGTTGCTCGTGGCGATTCTCGACCCGGGCCAGGTGGTGGAGGCGCGGTACCGGGGCTGGTCGGTCACCCTCGAGTCGGGCGACGTTCTGGACGGGTTGGTGGCCACGGAGACTTCGAACAACCTCGTGATCCGGATGGCCGGCGGCCTGGAGCACGCCATCCTGCGGGGCGACATCGCGTCGCTGGAGCCTTTGAAGACGTCCCTGATGCCGGGCGGCTTTGAGAGTGCGCTCCGGCCGCAGGATATGGCGGACCTCCTTCGGTGGCTTCGTGGGCCGTGACCGGGCGGGGAGGGCTCACGCGGCGCGGAGGCGCGGAGAGCCGACCGAAAGGGATTTGATCCGGAGAACCTGGCTCAGGACCCCTCTCCGCGCCCTCCGCAACTCCGCGTGAGCCCCTCCGGTCTTTGCCAGGGCTCAAGGCAACGGCCGCAGCGTGGCTTCGCGGAGGTCCATGACGGCTCCGCCCGGCTTGCGGAGGGGTTTCACGGAGAGCGTCTGGTTGCCCGCTTCGAGGGCGAATTGCCCGACGACGCGGTTCGTGAAGTTCTGGAAGCCGCCGGTTTCGAGGACCGCCATGACCTGTTGCTGGGCACCCACGGTGAAAGCCACTTCGCTGCCGCCGCTGCCGTTGCCGCAGCCCTGGAGGACGCTCAGTTCGTAACGGCCGGGGCGGGGCACCGCGAAGGTCCATTCCGCGAAGTCATTGGTCTTCACCCACCAGCCCAGGGTGTTCTTGAAGGGCTGGGGTTCGTAGCGGAGGACCTCGCTCCGCACCGCGGCGTCGCGGGAGTGGAGGACGATCCGACCATCGGGTTGCGCGGCCAGGGTGGGCTGCTTCCAGGCGGGGTTGGGCATGGGCCACTGCGCGCCAACGTTGCCCTGCCACGCGAACAACTGTCGCGCAAGTTCCATGGCCTTGGCGGGCTGTTCGGGCCCGAGATCGCGGGATTCGCCGGGATCGGTGACAAGGTTGAAGAGCGCGTTGATCCCCGTCTCGTAGTACTGCACGAGCTTCCAGTCCCCGGCGCGCACCGCAGCGTAGGGCGTGGCCCCGCCGGGATGGTAGTGCGGGTAGTGCCAGAAGAGGGCGCGACCCAGGGTACGCGTGGGATCCCGCAGGACGGGGACGAGGCTGACACCATCGACCTTGCCGGTGCTGGCCGCGAGTCCGACGGCATCGAGGAGGGTGGGCAGGAGGTCGATGCCCATGACGGGTTCCGCGCAGACCGCCCCGGCCCGGGTGACGCCGGGCCAGGCGGCGATGAGCGGGACGCGGTGTCCGCCCTCGAAGGGAGAGCCTTTGCCGGCGTTCAGCGGGTGGTTGCTGGTCGGTGGTTGTCGGCCGAGCACCAGTCCGCCGTTGTCCGAGGTGAAGACCACGAGGGTTCGGTCGGTGAGCCCGTGGGTGGCGAGGGCATCGCGGATGCGGCCGACGGCGGTGTCCAGTCGTTCGAGCATGGCCGCGTAGGTGGCATTGGTCTGGCGCCCGCCGAGGCGTGACGCCTTGGCGGTGTACTTGGCGATCAACTCCGCCGGGGCTTGGAGCGGTGTGTGGACCGCATAGGGCCAGTAGTTCAGGAAGAAGGGCTGATCCCGGTGCGCCTGGATGAACTTCACCGCCTCCTCACCTTCGCGGTCGGTCAGGTATTCGCCCGGCGGACCGTCCGGCAGCCGCGGCAGTCCGTACGGGGAAAAGTAGCTGGGGGGCTGTCCGCGGTGGTCCCCGCCGAGGTTCACGGCGAAGCCCTGTTTTTCCGGTTCGAAACCCTCACCGCCCTGGTGCCACTTGCCGAGGTGGCCGGTGAAGAAACCGGCGCGCTGGAGGTGCTCGGCCAGGGTGACCTCCGTGAGCGGCAGGTGCATCGTCCAGTCCGGCACGCGCAGTTTGGCCTCGGGGCGCTCGTGGCCTTTGATCCAGTCGGTGAGCTTCAATCGCGCGGGATAGCGTCCGGTGAGGATGGCCGCGCGGCTGGGGGAGCAGACCGTGCAGGCCGAGTAGGCCTGCGTGAAACGCAGACCGTCAGCCGCGAGCCGGTCCAGGTGCGGGGTCTCGTGAAAGGTCGAGCCGGTGACACCGAGGTCGTGGGCGCCAAGGTCGTCGGCGACGATCAAGACGACGTTGAGCGGACGTGGGGTCGCTGCCTGGGCGCCGGGGCCGGCCGTTCCCCATGCGCCGGCGAGCAGGGCGAAAATGGCGAGGAGGCGCGAACGATGGGGTAGGGGCAATGGCAGGTGGAACATGCGACGAGGGCGGCGTTTCAGGGTGCGGCTTCCATTCGACCGGCGGGACGGGCGCGGGCGGGGGGGCGCTTCGTTAGCGTGTCGCCGAGGTCGGCCCGGGCGGCTTCCACCTCGGTTTGAAGTTGGGCGACGATCTCCGGTCTCTCCTCCGCGAGGTTGCGGGTTTCGCCGCGGTCGCGTTCGAGGTCGTAGAGTTCCAGACCAGCCCGGACCATGCGGTACTTCGCGGGCTTGCCGCCGGTGGCGGGTGGTTGATCACCGAGCGTGCGGTAACTGTGCGGGAGGATGAGTTTCCAGCGGCCTTGGCGGACGGCCTGGAGTTCGTTCTGGTGGTAGTAGAACCAGAGCGCGCGCTCGGGAGCGCGGGCGCCCTGTTCACCCGCCAGCAGCGGCCAGATGTCGCGGCCGTCGATGGGGTTGGGCGGGAGGGAAGCGCCGGCCACCCGTGCGAGCGTGGGGAGCAGATCGATGGTCATCGCGGGTTCATGGCAGACCCGGCCCCGGGGGATCCGGCCCGGCCAGGCGGCGATGAACGGCACGCGCACTCCTCCTTCCCACGCGGTGCCCTTGCCTTCGCGCAGGCCGCCGGTCCTGCCGGCGTGATCGCCGTACGAGAGCCAGGGGCCGTTGTCCGAGGTGAAAATCACCAGGGTTTCGCGTTCGAGACCGAGGCGCTTCAGCGTGCCGACGATCCGCCCGACCGAGGCGTCGATTTCCTCGATGACGTCGCCGTAGAGACCGGCCCGTGACTGGCCCCGGCCGGACTCGCTGACATAGAGCGGGACGTGCGGCATCGAGTGGGCGAGGTACAGGAAGAAGGGCTGGGTGGCATGCGTCTCGATGAACCGTACGGCCCGGTCCGTGTAGCGGGTGGTCAGGGTCTGCTGGGCGGCGGGCGTGACGGCGGGGTCGACCACCGTGTCGCCGTCGAAGAGGGGCAGGTCCGGGTAGCCTTTGGGGGCCTCCGGATGGAACGGCCACATGTCATTGGAGTACGGGAGCCCGAACCATTCGGCGAAGCCCTGCCGCAGCGGGCGGAAGGGCGGGTGATGTCCCAGGTGCCATTTCCCCACGGCAGCCGAGACGTAGCCCCGCGGTTGGAGCATTTCGGCGATGGTGGTTTCGGCGGGGTTGAGCCCGTGGTTGGAGCGATGGTCCAGGGCGCCGGCGATGCCGACACGGTTGGGGTAGCACCCGGTCAGCAGTGCGGCGCGGGAGGCGGAACAGACCGCCTGGGCAACATAGAAATCGGTGAAGCGGATGCCGGCGCGCGCGAGTCGATCGAGGTGCGGGGTGCGGATGTCCCGGGCCCCGAAGCAGCCGAGGTCCGCGTAGCCGAGATCGTCGCAGAAGATCAGGACGATGTTCGGTGGGAGGCCCGGCGGCGGGGCTGCGCTGGAGGATGGGGCGATCAGGATCCACAGGCAGGCCCAGATCCAGGCGCCACCGCGGGCGGCGGGGACGGACTTACCACGAAGGACACGAAGGACACGAAGGGGGGAAGGAAGGGGCATGTTGCGCGGTGGGGGGAGGGTCACGCGGAGGGCGCGGAGGGGGGAGGGTCAGGCTGCCAGGATGGGGTGGACGACGTGACCGTGGACATCGGTGAGGCGACGATCGGCGCCGTTGTGACGGAAGGTCAGGCGTTCGTGGTCGATGCCGAGCAGGTGGAGGATGGTCGCGTGGAGGTCGTAGGTGGTGGTTTTGTCGGCGGCGGTCTTCCAGGCCCAGGGGTCGCTCTCGCCGTGGGCGGTGCCTGGTTTGATGCCGGCGCCGGCCAGCCAGCCGACGAAGGTGCCGCCGTTGTGGTCGCGTCCGGTGGCACCCTGGGTGAAGGGCATGCGGCCAAACTCGGTGCTCCAGACCACCAGGGTGTCCTCGAGGAGCCCCCGGGCTTTGAGGTCGCGGAGCAGTCCGGCGATGGGGCGGTCGGTGGCGCGCGCGGCTTTGGGGAGTTCGGTGATGATGTCGGTGTGGTTGTCCCAGTTGTCCTTGGGACCGCCCGCGCCGCTCCAGACCTGCACGAAGCGGACGCCACGTTCGACGAGTCGACGGGCGACGAGACAGCGGCGGCCGAAGTCGGCGGTCGCTGGTTCGTCGAGCGCGTAGAGGTGCCGGGTGGCGGGCGATTCGGCCTTCAGATCGAACGCCTCGGGGGCGGCGAGTTGCATTCGGGCGGCGAGTTCGTAACTCCGGATCCGAGCCTCGAGCCGGGTATCGGCCGGGTGGTTCTCGCGATGACTCTCGTTCATTTGCTGAAGCAGCGCCAGGCCGGCCTGCTCGCTGGCGGGGTGGATGAACCCCGCGGTCGGCGGTGGCTCCAGGTAGGGGATGGGGGTATTCGACCCGGCGTCGATGATGGTGCCGGCGTGGGTCACCGGGAGGAACCCCGCGGTGAAGTTCCCCCGTTGGTTGTAGGGCAGGCCCCGGGGGTCGGGGAGGACGACGAACGTGGGGAGGTTCGCGCTCTCGTTCCCGAGCGCGTAGGACACCCAGGCGCCGAGGCACGGGAATCCCGGCAGCAGGAACCCGGTGTTCATCAGGAAGCTGCCGGGTCCATGCACGTTGGTGCGGGATTCCATGGCCATGAGGAAGGCCAGGTCATCGACGCACGTGGCCAGGTGGGGGAACACGCTGCTGACCCAGCGGCCCGACTCGCCGTGCTGGCGGAACTCGAAGGGCGGCTTCATGACCGTCCCGGGCTCGCTGGTGGAGGCCTCCACCCGCGAGCCGTCGCCCGGATCAAACTTCTGCCCGTGGCGGCGGAACAACTCCGGCTTGTAGTCGAAGGTGTCCATCTGACTCGCCCCACCGTTCATGAACAACTGGATGACGCGGCGCACCTTCGGGGTGAAGTGGGGCAGGCGCGGGGCTCCGGCGGCGGCGGGGGAGGGTCCTGGCGCGGTGGCCGGGACGCCGGCGAGACCCTCGTCGGCGAGCAGTTGCGCGAGGGCGACCACGCCGAGGCCGCCGCCGCAGCGGGCCAGAAAGGCCCGTCGGTTGGAGGCCGCGACCGGGGAATGTCCGGGGTCAGTCCACGAACTGGAGTTCATTGCTGTTGAGAAGCAGTCGGCAGAAATGCGGCAGGCCATGGAGCCGGACGTGGTCGGCGAACGCGGTGAGTTCCCCGGCCGAGGGTTCACGCAGCCACGCCAGATGGCAGGCAACCCGGACCTGGGTTTCGGCGCGGTTCCCGGCGTCCACCGTCACCCGGGTGGCGAAATGCTCGCTCTGGCGTATGACGAATGGGTGGTTGAGCAGGGCGAACGCCTGGAGCGCGGTGAAGGACTCGCTGCGGACGGGCGTCGACTGGTTTCCGGGCGGGCTGTCGAGGCTGTCCATCAGGGGGTCGGGCAGCGTGCGGAAGAGGAACCGGTAGATCGCGCGGCGACCGCTCCCGGGGGCGTCGGGGTCGTAGGCGGCGTAATTGACATTGGGGGTGACGTGGATGCCGTCCGACATGGCGAACTGCTTGACCGATGGACCCCCGAGGGTGTCATCCAGCCG
>JBBQML010000077.1:0-11165 GCA_038328885.1 Verrucomicrobiota bacterium
AAGGTCTCGCCCGCATGCGCCAGTCCCGGGAACGCGAGCAGGTGGAGGTCCAGGCCCAGCGCGCTGCCGCCGACCGCCGACTCCAGGACCTCAACACCTGGCTCGATTCGGGAATGAGAGGCGAACTCGGCGACGGCACCCTGCCTGACCGTTCCAACGACCTGCCCCGCCTGCCGAAGCTCGAGGCCGAGTTCGGCAGCATCTGCGAGACAATCCAGTTGCTGACCACGCCGGAGCGCGCCGCCCGCCTCGTCAAGCTGGAGGACCTCGACCACCGCAAGACCGGGCTCGACAGCGACCTCGCGGTCCGAAGGCACCGTCTGACCGGATTCGACCTCCGCGCCCAGCAGATCCAGGGCGACTTGGTCCACGCCGAGGACGATCTTCGCCAGGCTGCCCTCGATCTCGTCGCCAGCCGGGTCCGCGTTCCCACCCGTGTCCTTGATCGCGACCTCGAAGCACGGCTTCAGGAGGTTCTCCACGCCGCATCGAGCTGGGAGAAACGCAAGGACGCGGTCACCACCTGCGAACTCGAGGCCCGCGAAACCACGGCTTCCGCCCGGAACGCACGTCACGCGGCCCGCCAGGACCTGGCCTCGGCGCACGACCCGAACGGCAATCTCTCCCATCCCCAGTACCAGACCGACTTCGCCCTCGACGACGACGCGAACACAGCCTGGGATGCCCGCCTCAGCCTGCTCGAAACGGTGGAGCTCGAGAGCTCCCGCACTCTCGCCTCCGACCGGCGCAGGGATTGGGAGCGCCGCCTCCAGGAGGGCGTCCTCGACCGCCTGAACGAGAAACTGCAGGCGGCCGACCGCACCATCCGTCAACTCCGCGAGTACCTGAACCAGCGCATCGGCCGCCACGTCTACCGCATCACCCAACGCCGCGATCCCGCCTTCACCGCCCTCTGGTCCCTGCTCGATTCCGGTCTCTCGCCGGCCGATCCCCTCGCGCAAGCAATCAAGTCCGACGCGGTCGACCTGGCGAAGGCCGAACTCATGGCGGCCGTCGAGGCCGCCGAACGCGCCGAGGAGCGCGGCCGCCGGCTTCTCGACTACCGGTTCTACCACCGCTACGACCTCGAGATGCTGAGCGCCGAACAACCCGACGCCCCGGGCATCTCGCTCGGCCGCAGCGGTCGCAGCCTCAGCGGCGGCGAGAACCAGGCGCCCTTCTTCATCTCCATGCTCGCCGCGTTCCGGCGCGTCTACGATGTCGGCTCCCACCGCTCGCCCCACCTCGGTCTCGTCGTCATGGACGAAGCCTTCTCCAAACTCTCCGGCGATGGCGTCGAGGACTGCCTGGAACTCGCCAGCCGGTTCGAGCTCCAGCTCATCATGGCCTTCCCCATCGATCGCCTTGGGGTCATGGCCCCCTTCGCCGATACCGTCGTCATCTGCGAGAAGCGAGTCACTCCGGGCGCCAACGGCTACGTGGCTCATATCGAGAACATCCCGATCCTCCTGACGTCGGAGCAGGCACTGGAACCGCTGGCATGAACCCGGACAATCCACGCTGGCGGCAGTTCCCCGTCCTGCGGGCACTGCACGACCAGTGGTGGCAGGCGCGCGGCGGGCGGCTCGGGAGAGGCACGCGCCCGTACTCGCGCGACTGGGACCAGTTACTCGAGGATGCCGGCCTGGTCTCCGCCGAACTCCGCACCGAAGCGGAACGAGACGTCCGCCTCCTGGCCGCGATCGATCTCCTCCGCCTGCGGCCTCCGAAGTACCGCCCCCACCTCATCGAACGCATCCTGATCCCGGTCGAGGCGGAGACCCGCCTCGCCATCCTGTTCGGAGACCCGCTCGAACCAGACGACTCCGGTCCCGACCCCGCCGGCATCGCCTGGGAGCCCGAACTTCTCTTCGTGCTCGAAACCCGTGTCGGCATCGCCACCGGGGATCTGCTGGCCATGAACCGCTTCCTGACCGACGGCGGACGTGCCCGGCCCGTCGTCCCGATCAAGGAACGCTCCCTCCAGATCTTCGGCGACGAGAAGCGCCTCGACGCCTTGCTGGTCACCACGTCCTTCCGGAGCCGTCGGATCACCCTGGCCACGCTGCGTTGCGCCCAGGTGGCGGAACCCCTCGGCTGGCGGCGCGGATCCAATCCGCAAGGACCCGTGATCGTCCTCGAGAACGCCGCCACCTGGGACTCCTACTGTCGCTGGGACGAACGGACCCACCAGTTCAGCGCCGTCGTCTACGGCAAGGGTCTCATCTTCGCTGACGCCGTGGGTCGCCTTGCCGACATCTTCCACGAACTCGGCGGAACCCGGCCAGTCGAGTACTTCGGGGACCTCGACCCGCCCGGATTGGAGATCCCCGCGCGCGCCTCTCGCAGATCCCAGGCCGCGGGACTCCCGGGGGTCGAACCGCATGGGTGGAGCTACCGGCGCCTCCTCGAACTCGGCGACGCGCGTGAAGGCCTGTGGGAAGGTGATCCGGTCAACGAAGAGGCCCTCCGTTGGCTGGGCGACCTTGCCGGTCCCGCCCGACTGCTGTTTGCGCGAGGTCGCCGTCTGGCGCAGGAACACGTCGGCTGGGAACTCCTCTCCTGCGTGGGGTCGCATCTAAATTGTTGACTAATCGGTCTTCCCGCCCACTGACGCGATTAGCTCTGTGAGCCTGCTTGACGCAGAGGAACCCCGAAAAGCCAATGAATGCGCCGTGTCACCACGGCGACTACGCTCTCCCCTGCCTGCTTGACGCAAAGGAACCCCGAAAAGCCAATGAATGCGCCGTGTCACCACGGCGACTACGCTCTCTCCTGCCTGCTTGACGCAGAGGAACCCCGAAAAGCCAATGAATGCGCCGTGTCACCACGGCGACTACGCTCTCCTGCGCCGTGTCACCACGGCGACTACGCTCTCCCGTTGGCGTCCGCACCGGTCATCCCCTCCCCATGGCATGGTCAAACGGAGTCGGGCAGGACGTAGGGACCCCGATAGGCCGGCTTGAGGAGTCGGTTGGCGTCGGGGTTGTCGATGAAATGCTCGGTGACGGGATCGAAACGGAGTTGCCGGCCGCCGACGCGGAAGGCGGTGTTCGCGAAGTGCACGAGACACGCGCTATAGTGCGCCTGTTCGATGTCGGCGTTGGGCGGGTTCCGCGAGCGGATGCAGTTGATGAAGTTCGGCTGATGCCACTTGTCAGGATGCACGCCCTTGTCCTCGGCGATGAGCTTCCCGTCGGCTTCGAAGACCTGCCAGCCCACGCCGTGCCGGCCGAGGTACATGATCTGCCGGGTGCCGTAGATCTCGATGCGCTCGTTGTTGGAGGGCCAGTGCGGCCACTTGGCACCATTCCGTTCCTCCTGGTTGGACTTCCGCAGCGCATTCGTCGAGGTCCCGCTGTCGCAGGTCATCGTGAAGTTGGCGAACTCGTAGGTCGCCGTCTGCAGTTCCGGGACCTCACGATTCGAGCCAAAGCCGAAATTCCCGCCGATGCAACTGGTGGAGACCGGATGGGGCGGATCGGCGAGGACTAGGCGGGCCAGGTCGAGTTGGTGCGAGGCGTCGCCGGAGTAGTAACCTCCGCAGTAGTCCCACCAGTCGTACCACGTTGCGCGGCCCGGGCTGTAGGGGACCTCGGGGGCGGGCCCGAGCCAGCGGTCCCAGTCGAGGCCCGGGGGCGGATTCTGCGGGGTGAGGTCGGGGTTCCAGGCGCCACCCTGCAGAAGGTTGAAGACCTTCACGAGGACGACCCGGCCGAGCCGTCCGCTGCGGAGGTACTCGCGGGCGGTCACGGCGTACGGGGCGCTGCGGTTCTGGAAGCCTACCTGCACGACGCGCCGGTACTTGCGGGCGGCCTCGATCATCTTCCGGCCCTCCCAGATGGTCAGCGATGGGTTCTTCTCGACGTAGACGTCCTTGCCGGCCTGGCAGGCCCAGATGGTGGCGAGGGCATGCCAGTGTTCCGGCGTGGCGATGACCACGCCGTCCAGGTCCTTGTCGTCGAGGAGACGCCGGAAGTCGGATTCAACCCCGGGCTCGCGACGCTGCTTCCCGGCTACCTGTCGGGCGGCCGCCGCGGCGCGGGCGGGGTTGACGTCGCAAATGTGCTTGAACTCGACGCTCTCGAGCCCCGCGAAGCCGAGGGCGTGGGTCGTGCCGCGGCCCCCGGCACCGATGAGTCCGAGGACGACCGTGGAGCCCGGCGACTTCTGGGCCCGGGCGAGATGGGGCGCGGTGAGGGTGACGCCGGCGGCGAGCGCGGCGGTGGTGCGCGACGAATTGATCAGGAATCGCCGGCGGGAGATGGGGGGGATTGGCATGGCGGCGGAGGGTGCTCGGAGTTCGGTGGGAACAGTTCGACCACGAAACCCGCAACGAGGCAACGCCGGGACTGGCCGGAAAGCGCCCACTTCGGGGGACCCAACGCTTCTTTGGCTGGCCCGACCCCGCGGGCTCGGCCACCGTCTTGGGCGATCCGTGGCTCCCAACTTCCCATGAAACGCAGAACCTGGCGCATCGCAGGCATCAACTTCGACCACTTCCACATGGGCGATCTCCTCCGGTACGCGGCCGGTCATCCCCAGGTGGATCTGGTGGGGATCTCCGACGAGCAACCCGAGCGGATGACCGAGGTGACGCGGAAGCTCGGGATTCCTCCGGACCGGGTGTTCACCGACTACCGGAGTTGCCTCGAGCGCACGCGCCCGGACCTCGTCATCCTCTGCCCGGCCGCCTCGAAGCATGGGGACTGGGTCCGCCGGGTCGCCCCCTACGGGCCCCACCTCCTGGTCGAAAAGCCCTTCGCCGGGTCACTCCGGGAAGCCGACCGCATGATCCGGGCGATGCCCGCCACCAGCACTCTCATGATCAACTGGCCGCTCCAGTGGGTCGGTTCCCACCGCAAGGCCCACGAACTCATCACGGCGGGGGCGATCGGCGACGTGCTCAACGTCTGGCACTTCGGCGGCAACCGCGGCCCGCTGTGGCACGGAGCGGACAAGGACGAGCGAACCCCCGCGCAGGTCGCTGCCGGAAAGCCCGACTCCTGGTTCTACAAGCGGGCCCATGGCGGGGGCTCATTGCTGGATTACCTGGGCTACGGCACCACCCTGGGCACCTGGTACCAGGGCGGCCGTCGACCGCTCGAGGTCACCGCCACGGTCGATGAACCCCCAGGCCTCGAAGTGGAGGAGCACAGCATCGTCGTCGCCCGCTACGCCCACGGGCTCTCCAAGTTCGAAACCCGCTGGGGGACGTTCACCGACCCCTGGACGCTCCCCACCCAACCCCGGTGCGGCTTCATCATCGCCGGCACGGAGGGCACGGTGAGCTCGTACGACTACGACGACTTTGTCACCGTTCAGACGCGGCGCCGGCCGCGACCCCACCCCCTCGCCGCCCCCGCCCCCAAGGCTCCGCACCAGAACCCGGTCCAGTACCTCATCCACTGCCTCGATCACGGCGTGCCTCCCGAAGGCCCGGTCAGCCTCCCGATCTCACGGCTCGGCCAGGAGATCGTCGATGCCGCGTGCCGCAGTGCGCGCACGGGACGGACCGTGAAGCTGGGCCCTCCCCCGGCCTGAGCCGGCCGCGCGGACCCGGGCTGGGTCGTGTCGATGCTCCCCCTGCCTGCAGTACTCCATCGACGATCCGGTGGGCGGGCTGGTTCAGTTCTTCCCCACTCTCGGCTTGGCTTGCCCCCGAGCGCGCCGCTTAATCACCGGTGAGTCCGGGACCACTCCTCGTTGCCGCTGCCCCTGAATAGGATGCGACAGGGAGCCGTCCAGACCCTCGTATGATGAAACGCGGCGTGTGCCTCCGCCTCCTGCTGACGCTGTTCCTCGGCGTGGCGGTCGCTTCATGCCAGAATCGCGTGGATCGCTCCGCGCGCCCCGGAAACAGTGAAGCCGCGGCGGTCGCGGAAACCGTCAGCGCCCCGACGGCGACCTCTGGGTCTGGCCAGGAGGGAGCCGTGCCCAGCACACCCGCCGCCCCGGCGACCCCCGGGGCGACTCCGCCACCGGCCCAACCGACCGTCGCGGCTGGCCCGGAGGCCAAAGCCCCCGAGAAGGAGGACCCGGTCAAGCCTCCCAGGAAGCCTCGGATCCGGTACGATTCGATCCACGACGACGAGATCAAGGCGATTTTCAAGACGGCGGAAGCCAACGACTGGGAGGGCGCCGAGCAACTGGCGAGCGAACTCTACGAAGACAACCCGGGCGACCCGGCCATCGACCGCATCTACAAGTGGGTCCTCCAACAGCGGAAGCTTCGCCGCGCCGAGCAAGTGGAGAACAAGATCCGGGAACTCGACGCCCAGAACTCGGTCTTCAACCCCACCATCCCGAAACTGCTGACCGAGAAGAAGGATCGCGGCCTGCCCCCGCGCAAGGATGTCCGGGACACCGTCGAGCAGATCGAAGGCACCCCCTACATCCCGCCCAGCTACGGCAAGACCATCATCCGCAAGGGCCCGATGTTCGACATCGAAGCCGCCCGCGGGCGCATGGCGAACCTCCTGGAGAAGGAGATCTCGGTGCACCTGGAGGACGCCCCGCTCGAAACCATCATCTTCACGCTCGGCCAGGCCGAGGGCATCAATTTCGTCGCCGACAAGAACCTCGCCGCCTTCAAGCAGAAACTCAGTGTGAACCTGGAGAAGGTGAAACTCGACGAGTTCCTCCGCTACGTCGCCCGGAACCTGGACATCCAGTTCCAGATCGGGTCCGACCTGATCTGGATCGTGGACGGCAAGGATCCCAAGAAGGTGCAGGAGGAGACCCGCTTCTACCGGTTGCGGCACGGCTTCATCCTCCCGGCCGAGTTCGGCGCGAGCGAAACGGTGCAGACCCGCGCCATGAACCCCCAGGGGCAGACCACCGCCATCACCGAGACGAAGAAGATCGAGCAGTTCGTCCGCGACAGCGCCCCGTTGAAGACCGCGATCGAACAGGCGATCATCGAGTTCTTCAAGGGCGGCAAGTTCCAGATCGACTACGAACGCAACGTCATCATCGCCTCCGGCACCCCGGAGCAACTCCAGGTGATGGACAAGATCATCGAGGAATTTGACCGGCCCGTGCAGCAGGTCCTGATCGAGGCGCGCTTCATCACCATCGGGGAGGCGGCGTTCCTGCAACTCGGCGTCCAGTGGGAATCCAGCCGCAACGCCCGGATCAGCGGCAGCCCCGTCGACTTCACCGGCTTCGGCTTCAACGTCGGCAGCGGCCTCCAGGAGGTGTTTACCAACGTCCTCAACAGCTCGACCCTGACCGCCACCTTGAACGCGCTCGAGCAGACGGGCGAAAGCCAGACTCTCAGCGCACCCCGCCTCACCTTGATCAACAACCGGCCCGCGATGATCGAGGACGGCAAGGTCCAGTACTACTACGAGGAGTATCAGGTCAAAACCCAGACCCTTGAGCGCCGTTCCTCCTCCGCCCTCGTCCCCTCGGGCAAACCCACCAAGCTTACCTCCGGCGTCACCCTCGACGTCCTCGCCAGCATCGGCGGCGACGGCCAGACCGTGATGCTGGCCCTCAAGCCCCGCGTGAACAGCGACGTCCGGCTCGCCACCTTCGCCACCATCACCGACGTCGACGACGCCGGCCGGCCCGTCAGCACCTTCGACATCAAACTGCCCGAGTACCGAACCCAGGAGATCGCCACCCGCGTCGGCGTGAGATCCGGCGAGACGGTCGTGATGGGCGGGGTCCTGACCCGCGAACAAACCACCTTCGTGGAATCCGTCCCCATCCTCGGCAACCTGCCCATCATCGGCGCGGCGTTCCGGAATCGCACCGAGGTCGACAAACCGCGGTACCTGCTGATCTTCGTCACCGCCACGATCCTGTCCGACTCCGGCGAGTTCATCCGGTACCTCTCACCGGAGCAGGAGCAATAGCTGTCGTCGTGGCGGCCCCGTTCCCAGCCAGCAACCTCGCGAACCTGCTCAGCCTGCCGGCCCGTCACTTCGCGTCCGTCGACGCCGGCAGCCAGCGCACGCGGATCCTGGTTGCCTCCGTGGCCCGCGGCCGGCCGCGACTGGTGCGGACGCTGGTCATCGACGCCCACCAGGAAGGCTTCACGACACCGGAAGAGATGCGTGAGGAGGTCCGTTTGCAGCTTCAGAAGGCCGCTCCTGAGGCGATCGTCCTCGTCGCCCCGCAACACCGGGTGCTCCGCCACGTGCTCGATGTGGAGCCGGTCGACGCCGCGCAGACCCGGGCCTTGGTGGAGCGTGAGGCCAGCAACATCGGCGGGCTCAGCGAGAGCCAATGGGCCTTCGGCTCCGCCCGGCTCCGCCCCTTCGGTCGCCTCGCCCACCCGCTGGCCGCGGCCTTCGTCCGACAGGACCACTTGCAGGAACTGCTCGAAGCCTGGGTCGAGCAGGAGACCTCGATCTTCGACATCCGCCCGGCCGGCGACGCCCTCGCCGCGGCGTTCCAGGTGGCGGCACCTTCCGAACGCAACGCGGTACTGATCGACCTCGGCGCCCAGCACACTTCCGTCACCGTGCTCGCCGAGGGCCAGGCGGCCTTCTCCTCCAGCTTTCCGTCCGGCTCCGCGGCCTTCACCGTGGCCCTCGCCGCCGACCGGGACCTGACCCCGCTCGCCGCCGAGGAACTCAAACGCGCCAACCCTCCGTCCTTGACCCGGGACGGGACGCCGCAAACGCACGCCGCGCTGGCCTCCTGGGTCGCCGAACTGGAACGTACCCTGCTCGAATGGCGCGGGGATCACCCCGATCTGAACGCCGCCGCGGGCACCTGGACCGGGTACCTGGCCGGTGGCGGCGCCCTCCAACCCGGACTCGTGGAAGCCCTGACCGCTCTGGGCGCACGCGCCTTCGTCACCTGGCCCGCTTCGCCGGACGAACCCCGGCTGACGCCGGACATGGCCACTGCCTGGGGTGCCTTGGTGCTGGCCCTCGGGCTGTCCGGACCGGCGCCCACGCTCTTGCCGGCCGGTCTGCGCCGCCACTGGGCCCAGCAACGGCTTTGGCGCGGCCTGCTCTCGACCAACCTCGTGCTCGTCGCCCTGCTCGCCCTCGTCCTGGGCACGGCCGCCTGGCGACAGAAGAACCTGCTCGCGAACAAGGCAGCCTGGAAGGCGGAGGCCAGCCTCGCCCTGCAGCAGGCCCGCGATATCCGCTTCTTCTCCGACGGACTTAACGCGCGCATGGACGCCCTCCGCCCCGTCCTCGAACAGCAGCGACAGACGGTGGAAACCCTGCAGGTGCTGACGGCCCTTCAGGGCCGGAGGACCAATGCCCAGCACTGGTACGTGCTCCTCGCCGACGCCGCCAGCTACAACGCCGGGAGCAACAACTTCCTCCCCGCCCCGCCGCCGCGCCCACCGGAGGCACGATTCACCCCGGGGGCATTGGCCGTCGGGACCAACCCCCCGCCCCTTGCCCGCGCGTTCATCGCCGAGGTCTGCCTGATCCCGGAGGGTGAGGCGATGCGCCAGACGCTCAGCGAAATGGTCGGCGAACTGAAGCGCTTCCCACTGTTCCGCAACGTCGATGTCCTGCCCCCGGAGCGTCGTCGGGATCTGGTGGCGACCAACCTGATCTTCCCCGAGCGCCACTTCGCGCTCGAGCTGAACCTGGCCGAGAACGAACTGCTCTCGCCCCTGCCCCTGCCCCGGCAGAACCCGACGAACCGCGAACCGCGCGGCACCACGTTCCGGCTCCCGGGTCGGGTCGCACAGCCTGCCGGCACCAATGCCGGCGCCCCCCGCAACCCGCGCACGCGATGATCTTCCGCACGGCCACGCTCCAGCGGATCCTGATCCTCCTCGTGATCGGGTTGGCGATCGCCTACGTCTCCGTCCTCCGCCCGCTGGCCCTGCGCAACGAGGAATCCGCCACTCCCAACCAGGAACTCCACGAACGGCTCGCCTTCGCCACCCTGGAGGCAGGACTCCCCCGGGGCGCCGGTTTTGGAGCGCTGAGCAACCGGCTGGGAACCCTCCTCGCCGCATCCGAGGCGTTCGACACCGCGGTGCGCGAGGCCCAGCCACGGCTGGAGCACCCTCCCGAGGTCCGCACCCGCCTCGAGGAGACCTTCCAGCTCGTGGAGTTCCTCAACGAATCCCAGCGCCGCCTCGAGGAACTCGCCACCCTCGCCCAGGCCAACCGGGTCACTCTCACCCCGGGTCTCCCCCGGGGATTCCCCCGCTACCTTCCCGAGGTTACCCGGCCGGAGTTCCTCTGGATCCAGCTCGCCACGGTCAATCGTCTGGTGCGAACCGCCATCCGGGCCGGGGTCCGCGAGGTGCGCGAGGTCTCGGTGGAACCGCTCCCGCTCTTCGAACCGGCCGAGTTCGGTCCCCTGCCCCCCAGCCCCGGCCCCAACCCGGTCGGCGCCACCGCCCCTCCCGCCACCAACCACTGGTCCGTCCTCCGCGTTCACCTCACCGCCGTCGGCAGCGTCGACGCCGCCGGCAAATTGCTGCTCGCCCTCGCCCTCACCCCGGAGGAACTGAAGCGCGCCGGGCTGCCTGATGACCTCGGGGGGCGCCCGACACTCTTCATCGATCGGCTCATGATCCGGCGGGAGGGTCTCGAGGCCGCCGAGCAGGCACAGATCGAGCTGGTGGTCAGCACCATCGTGGCCAACGAGGAGCCCTGAGCGATGACCCGCAACCCCACCCTCCTCAATTGGTCGCTGGTCCCGACCACGCTGGTCCTGCTCGCCCTGCTGGCACTCTCCCTCCTTCGCTTCCGCGGCGCAGACGCCCTCAATGCCGGCCGGCTGGCGACCGCACTGCCCGCCACGCCGCAATCCGCCGCAGAGGAAACGCGGCGGTTCTTCGACTGGCCGTCGCAAGTGGTGTGGGTGGCACTCACCAACCACGGGAACCCCTTCTTCACGCTCGCCATCCGGCCCGCCGCCGCACCCAAGCCGGCGCCGCCACCGCCCACCACCCGGAAGGTCGACCTCACCTACCGCGGCTTCCTCGAAACCTCCGCCGGCGTCCGACGGGCCGTGGTGCAGGTCTCGGAAACCCAGATCATCGCGCGGCTGGGGGAAAAGATCGTCGCGGACTTCGTCGCGCTCGAGATCGGTATGACCAACCTGGTGCTGACCAACGGCACCGACCGAGGCGTCAGCCTCCAGTTCGCCAAGCCGCAGCCCCTCGAAATCCCGGCCAAATGAGCAATGACCCGGCCACCCCTCCCCCTCCCGCCCCCGCC
>JBBQML010000078.1:0-11125 GCA_038328885.1 Verrucomicrobiota bacterium
TCTCGGGTGTCCCCTGCCCCGTCATGACCACCACGGGAAGCCGCGCCCGCTCCGCCCGCAGCCGTCGGGTCAGCTCCAGACCGTCCAGGCCGGGGAGCCAGACATCGGTCAGGACGGCATCGAATCGCTCCCCACGCGCCCGGGCCAAGCCCAAGTCCCCACGGGTCTCGACGACGACCTCGAACCCATGGCCCTCCAGGGTGGGGCGCAACGCCAGCGCCATTTCCGGGTCATCATCGATCACCAGGAGACGGGCGGAGTTCATCGGATGGGCAGCATCGGCTCCCGGGCCGCGCTTGCAACACTGTCGACGCGGACGACCGTCGCCTGCGGCCAGCCAAGCCCCCGCGGACGGAGGCAAGTGCAGGCGTCCGTTGCAATCGTCCACGCTACCGTTAGTCTGCATCTCACGAATGCTGGCCATGCTAACACCTACCTTCCGATGGCGCCAATTCCCGGTGTTCCTGACCCTGTTGGCCCTGGTTGCCGCCGGGGGCTGCCACCGGGAGGAGATTGCCGTCTACGAAGCCCCCAAGGAAGCCTCATCGCCTCCCCCCGCCCCGGTCTCGCCGCACGGTGGGGCTGGCATGCTCGACCAAATGCCTCCAAGACCGGGGTTTGCGTGGAAGAAACTGCCCGAGGGCTGGACCTCACGGGGCCCCTCCGGCATGAGGGTCGCCAACTTCACCGTGCCCGGCCCGAACAGCGGCCAGGCGGAACTCGCGGTGATTCCCCTGCCCGGCACCGGCGGCTCCGACCTCGATCTGGTGAACCTTTGGCGTAGCCAGTTGTCCCTGGAACCCATCACCGAGACCCAACTGGGCACGCATACGGAGCTCACCACGGCTGCCGGCCAGGCGGTGAAGCTCTTCCGGATTGTCGGTACCGGGCCTGCCGATGCCAAGGCTGCCACGAACCAGATCCTGGTGGCTGCCCTGCGGAAGGACGGGTTCACGTGGTTCTTCAAGCTGGCCGGGGATGCGACCTCGGTAAACGCGGCCCACGACCCCCTGAAGGCGTTCCTGGGGGATGTCGAGTTCACCGCTCCCGAGCCGGGCTCCGCCGCTCCCGCCATGGCGGCGGGAGCGGCGGGAGCGGCGGGTCGCAGCGGGCCCATGGCCACAGGGCCAGCCGCCGCCGGCTCCCCTCCGGGCCCCCAGCCGAAGCCCTCCTGGCAGGTGCCGCCGGACTGGCAGGCGGTTACGGCCCCGCAGATGGTGCTGCAGAAATGGACCGCCGCCGCGTCCGGTGGCTCGGCGGACGTCACCGTCAGCGTCTTCCCCGGCGACACCGGCGGCATGACCGCAAACCTCAACCGTTGGAGAGCCCAGGTCGGCCTCGCCCCGGCTCCGGAGGCGGAGTTGCAGGCCTTCAACGACAACCTCGAGGTGCTCGGAGGCAAGGCCACCCTCGTGGACTTCACCGGGACAAGCCCGGACGGCGGTCAGCCCCTGCGCCTGGCGGCCGGGGTGGTGCGGCGTGACGGCTGGAGTTTCTTCTATAAGCTCCTCGGGCCGCCCCAGGTCGTGGAAGCCCACCGGGAAGCGTTCACCAAGTTCATTCAAACGGCCCAATACGCCCGCGGCTCATGATCAAAGAGCTCTTCAAGCCCCTCGCGTCCCTGCGGCTCACCCTGGTCCTGCTCGGCCTCAGCCTGTTCCTGGTCTTCCTGGGGACCATGGCCCAGGAACCGCTGGGCCTGTACCTGGCTCAAGACCGCTTCTTCCAAAGCGCCTTCGTCGACCTCGCGTCGATGACGGCGGCGATCAAGAAGACCCTGCAGATGCTGCACATCTATCTGCCGCCCTCCACCGCGGCCGATGTGCTGGCTGCGCCGTACATCCCCGTCTATCCGGGCGGATACCTGCTCGGCTCCCTGCTCCTGTTCAACCTCATCGCGGCCCACGCCACCCGCTTCAAGTTCACCCGCAAACGGGCGGGGATCTTCCTGATCCACATCGGCATCATCCTCCTGCTCGTCGGCCAGCTCTGCACCGACCTGGTCGCCCGCGAGAGCGCCATGCGGTTGGTCGAGGGCCAGACCCGGAACTACTCCGAGGCGGACCGCCAGAGCGAGCTGGCGATCGTCGACACCACCGACCCCGCGAAAAACCGCGTCGTGGCCATCCCCGATTCCCTGCTCACCACGGGGGAGAGCATCACGCGCGCCGAACTCCCGTTCACCCTCAAGGTGGTCCGGTACTATCCTAACTCTATGCTTACGAATCGGATAGCTGTGGCCGACGCCCCGCCGGTGACCGAGGGTCCAGGCACCCGGTTTGCCCCGATCGAACTGCCCCGCGTCACCGCGATGGACGTCCGCGACGTCCCCAGCGTCATCGTGGAAGCGGTCGGGCCGAAGGGCTCACTCGGGTCCTTCCTCCTCTCCGAGTACCTCGACCGCGCCCAGCCCCTCACCTTCGAGGGCCGCACCTTCGAGCTCAGCCTCCGGCTGCGTCGCCTTTACAAGGAGTTCAGCCTCACCCTGCTGGATTTCCGCCACGACAAGTACCAGGGGACCGAGATCCCCAAGAACTTCTCGAGTCAGGTCCGGCTGGAAAATCCGCGAACCGGCGAGCGCCGGGATGTTCTGATCTACATGAACAACCCGTTGCGCTACCAGGGACTGACGTTCTACCAGGCGAGCTTCGACAAGACCGACGATCGCGTCACCATCCTGCAGGTCGTGCGCAACCCGGCGTGGGCGACCCCCTACGTGGCGTGCATCGTGGTTGCCCTGGGTCTGACCCTGCAATTCGGCATGCACCTGTTCGCCTTCGTGCGCAAAAAGCTCGACGGCGGAGAACCGGTGGGAGCCTGAGGCGAGCCTCCCTCAGGCCATCCGCAGGGGCATGATGACGTAGAGGAACGGGGTGTTGGTCTTCACCACCCCGGGGCTGAGCTCGTCGTTGAGTTCCAAGTACACCTCGTCCCCGTCCAGAGCCTTCAAGGGATCCATCAGGTAGGTCGGGTTGAAGGCGATGGCCACATCCACGCCGTGATAATTGATGGCCATGCTCTCACGCACCTCTCCGACCTCGGGGGTGTTGGCGGTGATCGCGAGGTTGTTCTTGGTGAAGGAAAGCTTCACCGAGTTCGACTTGTCGCTGGTCATGAGCTCGGCCCGACGCAGGGCCTGGAGCAATTCCTCCCGCACGATCGTGACCCGCTCCTTGAACTCGGTCGGGATCACCTGCCGGTAGTTCGGGTAGTTGCCCTCCACGAGCTTGGAGATGATCAGGATCGAAGGGGTCTTGTCGCCCTTCAGCGCGAACGCCGCCTGGTTGTCCGTGTACCGGATCGCCACCTCGCCGCCGGGCTGCAGCAGACGCGTGAGCTCATTGATTGCTTTGGCGGGCACGATGAAGTCCCCCTCGCTCTCGGGGCTGATCTCCACCTCCTCCTCCACCAACGCCAGCCGCCGCCCATCCGTCGCCACCAGGGTCACCTTGTGGTTCTTGAGGCTGTGGTAGATGCCGTTGAGCACGTACCGGCTCTCGTCGTTGGAGATCGCAAACGCAGTCCGCCGCAGCATGCTGCGGAGCTTGTCCTGCGCGAGCACCACGAGCTTCTTCTCGGAGAATTGGGGCAGCGGAGGAAAATCGGCGGCGGCAAGCCCGTTGATGCGGTAGTAGGAATTCCCCGAGGAGAGGGTGCAGAGGTTCCGCTCGTCGCACTCCATCTCCACTTCCGGGTTCCCCAGCTCGCGACAGATCCCGAAGAGCTTCTTCACCGGGATCGTGGTGCTTCCCGGGATCTCCACCCTGGCCTCCACGGAGCACGAGACGGTCACGTCAAGATCGGTGGCGGTCAGCTCCAGGCAGTTCCCTTCCGCCTTCAGGAGCACGTTCGAGAGAATCGGAAGGGTCGTCCGGGTCCCTACCACATTCTGGACCGCTTGCAGTCCCTGGAGGAGCTGCTCCTTGGCGATCGAGAGTTTCATCCGGCGCTTAATAGAGAGAAGACTTCCATATTGAAAGCACCATATTAAGGGCTGTCGACAAGCCTAACAACTGCCTGTGGTGGTGTGGTGCCAAGGGGATACAGGCGCGGGCTGCTGCCGATAACCTTGCCGATCGAACCCAGGAACCTCTGGTGGCTGTGAATGACCGCCACTTTTCCTTGGTTGCTGGCGAGTTATCCACCGGCGCCCGGTCAACGGCGTCGGGCCTGGTCGATGACCCCCGGCAGCGCCGCCGCCACGGTCGCCAGTTCATCGGGGGTGTTTTCCCTGCCCAGGGACAGCCGGACCAGGGAAGCCGCCAGCGACTCGCTCAGCCCCTGCGCCCGGAGAACGTGGGAGGGCGTCAGCGATCCGGAGGAACAGGCGGAGCCGCTGGACGCACAGATTCCCGCAAGGTCCAGGTTCGCCAGGAGGGCGATGCTGTCGGTCCCGGTCACGGTGAAGGCCAGGGTGTTGGAGAGCCGTTCAAGCCGCGAGCCCTGGATGGCCACTCCTTCAATTCTCTCCAAAACCCTGGCGAGCCCTTCCGTCCCTGCCCGGAGGTCGCTGGTGGCGAACACCGGCGTGGGGACAAAACGGCTGACGGCTTCGGCCAGCCCCAGAATGGCCGGCAGATTCTCCGTTCCGGCTCGCCGGTCGTTCTCCTGCGCACCCCCAAAAAGGAGCGGTTCCGGGAGTAGCGGCGACCGCGCATAGAGGGCGCCCACCCCTTTTGGCCCGTGCAGCTTGTGACCACAGAGCGTGACCAGGTCGGCGTCCAGGTCCGCCACGCCGGAGAGGGGTTCCTTGCCGAACCACTGCACCGCATCACAGTGGAAGAGCACTCCCCGTGAACGACAGAGGCGCCCGATCTCACCCACCGGTTGACGGGTTCCGGTTTCGTTGTTGGCGGCCATCACCGAGACCAGAACCGTGTCGGGACGAAGGGCGTCCCGCACGTCCTCGGGGGCTATGCGGCCCTGGCCGTCGACCGGCAGGAGGGTAAGGAGGAAGCCCTCCCTCCGGACCAGATGTTCCAGGGCGTGGAGCACCGCGTGGTGCTCCACGGGCGAGGAGACCAAATGCCGGCCGCGGTCCCGTCGGAGGCGGGCAGCCCCAATGACCGCGAGGTTGTTGGCTTCCGTCCCTCCGCTGGTGAAGATGACCTCGCTCGGACGACACCGCAGGACCGCCGAGACCCGGTCCCTGGCGTCATCAAGCTGCGCGCGGGCCTCCCGGCCCAGCCGGTGCACACTCGAGGGATTCCCCCAGGCTTCGTCCAGGGCCCGCACCATCACCTCCCGCACGCCCGGGTCGAGCGGAGTCGTGGCGTTGTAATCCAGGTAGATGGAAGCCGGTCGGGTGCTCATCCGCGGTGGGGACCAGAGCTGGCCTCAGGCTTCACGGCAGAAGCGACGGAAGGCGCCGCCGAAGAGCTCAGCCACGTCACGGCGGATTTCGGACTCGGTCACCCGCCACCCGGACGCGGCCAGGTCCAGGTACTTATCGGAGAGAACCTCGGCGATGACGGCGCGGCTGTGCTCCCACTTGTAGAGCACCTGGTCGAGGACCCGGGCATCCGAATGCTGCGGGGTGAAGCTCAGACCGAGGAGTTCCAGCCGGAGTCGGGTCATCTCGTCGATGATCGACGGGACGTTGGTGAACCACCAGCAGCCGAAGACGTGCAGATTGCGGAACTTCCGCGCCAGGACGCAGAGCTCCTGCTGGTCCTGCCGGGAGAGCACAGTGACCAAAAACCGCACCTCCGGGTGGGCAGCACAGAGGTTGGCCAGGGCGGTCAGGTCGCTGTTGCCCAGGGCGTCACCGGCCAGTTGCAGGGCCGGGTTGACGGCCCGCCGGACGCCCATCATGAGGGCGAAGGGCAAACCGGTCTCCCGACAGAAGGGGAGCACAACGTTATCGATCATACGACCGGTCTCAGCCTCGTCGGGATACCGGAACCCGGGTGGCAACGAGACCATGACGTAGCCGGCTTGGAGCCTGCGTGCCCAGTCGGCCAGGAACCGCCGAGCCCCCTCATAGGCAGATTGGGACAACTCCGGGCTGTTGAGATATCCACTTTCATGGAGGGTGGCAGCGGCGGTGCTCCAGGACAGCAACAGGGGATCGATGCGGAGGGCGGCCAGAAAGCGGGGGTCCCGGTGGAAGCCGCGCTCCCAGAGCGGGCGTTCCTGGTCGTCGAAGGGCGAATTGGTCATGCAGACTGTCTCGACCCCCGCGAGTTCCAGGCAGCGGGTGACGAAGTCCTCCGTTTTCCAGTCGGCGAACCAACGTCGCAGGGAGGGCAGGTCCCGCTCCCGTGGGTCGAGGCCGAGTCGGTTGAGGGAGGTGATGACCCCGCGTGCCGCTTCCGAGACCGGGGAGCGTTCCTGGAAGATCGCGTGCCAGACCAGGTCCGCCTGTTCGGTCTTGGTCAGTTTCCAGAAGGCTTCATAGGGCAGCCGGAGGTAGCGGAAGGCTTCCGCGACCAGATAGTGGTACACCAGTTGGTCATCGATGCCCCAGAGGAGCAGCGGACCGAACGCCGGGTCGTACAGGTGGGTGTGGATGTCCGTGACGGGAGCGGCCTGCGTGATACGGCGAACCAAGGCGGCAAGCTCGACATCCCGGGGATTGGCGGGCGAACGCATGGCCAAGCGATAGCGATGGCGGGATGGCAGGGCGAACAAAAAGGCGTCGGGAGGAGGCGTTCGCCTCCTGACCCAATTGCACCGCCAGAGATAGGGGGTGAGGGCGCCGGCTACCTCTTGGCGTTCTTCTCGTTCGCCAGCTGCACCTGGGAGACCAGGTTGGTGTACATGCCCAGCAGCTTCTGGTAGTCGTCCCCGAGCGTCTTGTATTCGCCGGCCAGTTTGTTGAGGCGCGTAACCACCTCGTTCCGCTCATCGGCGAACTGCTTCATCCGCTCGTTCTGCTGCCCGATGATCTCGTTCTGCTTCTTGAGGTTCTCGTTGGCTTTGTCGAAGGCGGTCTTGTACTGCTCCACCTGCGCTGCCTTCGCGGCCTGAATCTGGGCGTCCCGGCGGAATTTCTCCGACTGCTCCTCCAACGCGGACATGGCGACCCGGTTGCTCTTGATCTGGCTCCCCATGGCCTCGCGGATCCCCTCGAGGCGCTTGATCTCATCCAGGTTGACCTTGAGGTTCTGCTGCAGGCTCTGGATTTCGGAGGACTTCTTGTAGATGTCACTGCCGAGGGTCTCCATCCGTCCATGGAGCTTGGCCTCGCGGTACCACTGGACCGCGTTGAAGCCGCAAAGCGCGACCGACAGAACCACGAGCAGGTTGACCAGAAACGCTTTCATCGTCTTCGTCTTCGGGGCGGCAGTACCGACTCCGGGGCCCCAGGGCCCAAACGGGTCGGGAGCGTGGCAGTGACCTCGCGGGCTGTCAAAGGCTAGGACGGCACCCTCCAGGAATCCGCTTCCTGAATTCCAAAGGGGAACCCCGGATGGGCTCGGGCGAGACCTGCCTGCGGGTCCGGCTCGTTTTCCGGCTCGTCTAAGCGGTCGCTTCGCCGACCTGCCAGCGGAGGAAACGGCGGATGACGAGCGTGTCGCCCAGTTTCTTGCCCACGGCCTCCGCCTGCTGACCCACGGTCTTCTCCGGGTCCTTCACAAAGCCCTGCTCCACCAGGCAAACCGTCTGGTAGTACTTCTCCAGAATGCCCTGGATGATCTTCTCCAGCGCCTGCGGCGGCTTGCCCTTGAGACGATCGGAAGCGGCGGCGATTTCGCGCTCCTTGGCGATGACTGCCGCGGCGACCCCCTCACGGGTGACCGTGGTCGGGTTGGCGGCGGCGATCTGGAGCGCTACGTCCTTCACCAGGTGCTTGAAGTCCTCGTCGCCGGTGGTGGCCTCGAGGCCGCAGCCGACCTCGACCAGGACGCCGACCTTGGCGCCGGTATGGATGTACGCGGCGATCAGGCCCGGGCCGGAGAGGTCGAAACGGCCGGAACGGGCCAGTTTGATGTTCTCCCCGATCTTGGCCACCGCGGCGACGCGCAGAGGTTCCAGATCCGTCGAGGGGTCGGTCGCCAGGATGCGTGCAATCTCGTCGCAGAAGCTCTTGAAGGTGTCGTTCTTGGCGACGAAATCCGTTTCGCAGTTGATCTCGACCAGAACGCCAGCCTTGCCGGCGGGGGTGATATGCTGGGCGATGACCCCTTCGCGGGCGTCGCGGCCTGCTTTCTTGGCGGCCTGGGCCACGCCGCGCTTGCGGAGCAGCTCCACCGCGGCATCGAGGTCACCGGCGGCCTCGGAGAGGGCCTTCTTGCAGTCCATCAGGCCGGCATTGGTCATCTCGCGGAGCTTGCCAACGGCGGCGGCAGTGATTTCAGCCATGTCGGGAAATTGGTCGGGGTTGGAAGGGTCGCCGGGGTGCGTGGGATGGGAGTGCATCGCTCCCACCGGCACACCCCCCGGCGGACGTAGGCTGCCTCAGGCTGCCGGGGCGGCGGGAATGGCGGCCTCGGGCATGGCCGCTTCAGGGGTTGCGCTATCCGCTGCGGCGGTGACCACGGGAACCACCGGGGTTTCGACGGCGGCCGCCGGGGCGGGCGCCTCGGCGTTGTCCATGGTCTTGCGACGGGCGTACTTGGCTTCGTACTCGGCCCGGCCACGGGAGATGGCCTCCATGACGGTAGTGAGGATCAGACGTACGGATCGGATGGCGTCGTCATTGGCAGCGATGGGATGCTCGGTAAGCTCAGGATCGCAGTTGGTGTCGACGATCGCCACGATCGGCATCTTGAGGCGACGGGCCTCCGCCACGGCGTTGTGCTCGCGCTTCAGGTCCACCACGAACATGACGGCTGGCAGCTTGGTGGCCATGCCGCGGATGCCGTCCAGGTTCTTGTGGAGACGCCCGGCCTCGCGGCGGATCATCGACTGCTCCTGCTTCACGTAGTCGAGGATCGATCCGTCAGCCTCCATCTTCTCGATGGCACGGAGGCGTTCGAGGGATTTCTTGAGCGTGGAAAAATTCGTGAGGGTGCCACCGAGCCAGCGTTCGGTGACATACATGGCTCCGCAGGCCTGGGCGGACTCCTTGACGGCCAGCTGGGCCTGCTTCTTGGTGCCCACAAACAGGATCTCGCCACCCTTGGCCGCCGTTTCTGTCAGGAAGGTGCAGGCCGAATCGAGCTGCGTCACCGTCTTGGTCAGGTCGATGATGTGAATTCCGTTGCGAGCCTCGAAGATGAACGGCTTCATCTTCGGGTTCCAACGACGGGTCTGGTGCCCGAAGTGGACACCGGCTTCCAGCAATTCCTTCAATCCAATGCTTATCACTAGGTTTCCTATGGTTGGGAGCCGCGCCGATTGGAGCGAGGCCATCCCGCGGAAGACGGGATTTCGTTTGGTGTTATTAGGGCCTCCCGGACGGCATTTCACCCCCAGGAATCCACGGCCGTTGTCCCCCTTCGGCCGATCCGGCCGCTGAGGGGTGCGAAAACTACCCATGGAACAGGGCCCGGGAACAGCTATTTTTCGGGGGCCGGCGGAGTGGAAGCGGCCTTCTGGGCGGGGGTGCCTGCCATTCGGATTCCCACGACCAGCCCCGCGATGATCGCCAGGCAACCGCCGATGTGACCGGCGTGGAGGGCCTCCCCGGCCCAGGTCACCGCCAGAACGGTGCCGATGATTGGCTGCAGGTAAATGGTCATCGCCGCGGTACTGACCGGGACCTCACGGATGACCAGGTACCAGGCGGAATATCCAAAGGCGGTCAGGACGATGCCCAGGATCGCCAGCATGGCCCAGTCCCCGGCGGGTAGGGTCGTGAAGTGCTGGAGGCTGGGTGAGGGGTCAATGGCCAGGAGAACGGCGTTGGCCAGGGTCCCAGCCGCGAGCGCCAGTCCGGTCACCTTGGGGATGCCCCACCGGCTGACCAGCGGCTTGCCCATCACGGACCAGACGGACTCGCTGACGTACGAGAGCAGGATCAGGAGGTTGGCCAGCAATCCGGGGAGGGGTGCCTCCCGGCGCCACCACGACATCCACGCCACGCCTCCCATGGCCAGGGCGAAGCCGGCCCACCGCCGCAGGGGGATGCCCTCGTGCAGAAAAAGGGCCGCCCCCAGGGAGGACACCAACGGGTCGAGGGCCAGCAGGATCGAGGCGTCGCTGGCCTGGCTGAGCTGGATGCCCCCGATCTGGAACCAATGCCCGACGGTGAAGACCGTGACGCCCATCAGGGCGGTCCGCAGGAAATCGCGCCCGCGCGGCAGGGCACCCGGCAGCCAGGGCCAGACCGCCACGATCGCCGCCAAGGCGAAGGCATAACGGAGGAAGATGAACTCCAGTGCGCCAAGTCGGCCTTCGAGGCGGGTGGCCAGGGTGGGGACGGCAGCCCAGCCACAGTTGAGCGCGAGCAGGAGCAGGAGATGCGAACGCCTCATGCGGATGTCGGGAGGCGAACCGACCCCGGCCTGATGTGCACGCGGGACAGAATGGAGGCCGATGGACGGGGGGCGCAATGTCGGTGGCGGACCGGTTTGACTTTCCCGCCCCGGCCCACACCCTTCCTCCCAATGAAACCGGTCCTTCAGCTGTGCTTATCGGCGGTGGCTTTCGCCGCCCTGCTCTTCTCTTCCCGGGCGGCGGAGAGTTCGGCGACCTTCAAAGTCGGCGAGCTGAGCTTCGGGCGTCCCGAGAAATGGGAGTGGGTGGAAGTCCAGCCGGGGATGCGCAAGGCGCAGTTCAAAGTCCCCAACCCGGCGGGGGATTCCGGCGAGGTCATCTTCTTCCACTTTGGCCCCAACAACGGCGGGGGCACCCAGGCAAACGTCGAACGCTGGTTCCGCCAGTTCCAGGGCACCAAGTCCGAGGTGAAGGCCCGCTCCGAGGAAGTCAAGGCCGGGGCAGCCAAGGTCACGTACGTGCACGCCGAGGGGACCTACCTGAGCGGGATGCCCGGCGGTCCGCAGACGCCCAAGACCGGGTATGCCCTGGCCGGGGCCATCGTCGAGGATGATGGCGGCAGCGTGTTCATCAAGTTCACCGGACCCAAGCCGCTGGTGGAGGCCGCGACCGCCGACTTCAAGAAGCTGGTCGCCACGGCCAAACGCTGAGCGGGCCGCAACCAATTCAATACCTTCGCACGCGGAGACGCGGAGAGCGCGGGGAGGGATTGGGTAGAACCCAGGGTCAAGGCGGCGCC
>JBBQML010000079.1:0-11086 GCA_038328885.1 Verrucomicrobiota bacterium
AACAGTCTCAGTCGCTCGGGGGCCGGCAGCTTGTTCTTGTCGCAGTACTCGGTGATGGGCACGCCCTGAACCAGTTCCATCACGAAGTAGGGCCGGCCGGTCTCGGTGGCGCCGCCGTCGAGAACCCGGGCGATATTCGGATGGTCCATGATAGCCAGCGCCTGGCGTTCGGCCTCGAACCGGGCGACGACCGCGCGGGTGTCCATCCCCAGCTTGATGATCTTGAGCGCCACCCGCCTTCGCACCGGTTTCTCCTGCTCCGCCATGTACACGACGCCCATCCCGCCTTCGCCAATCTTCTGGAGCAGTTTATACCGGCCGATGATCGCACCCGGGCCTTCCGACGGCATTTCCGGCACCATCGGATGGGCGGGATCTGTGGCTAGAAAGGGGACCGTCTGTTCGTGGGAGTCGAGCAAGCGCTCGACCTTATCCCGCAGGGCGTTATCGCCTGCGCAGGCACGTTCGAGGAAGCCGGCCCGCTTTTCAGGGGACGACAGGGCTAGGGCTTCGTGGAATAAGCGTTCGGCGTCGGAGAGGTTCATGGTCGATTCGAGGGTTGTTCCGTCCCGATACACGTCATCCGCAGAAGAAATGGACCAACCGATCGGCAGAAATGTTTTCGGGTCTCAAGACCGCGCCCGGGAGCCGTGCCGGATGCGGCCCGTGGTCTGCCGCATGTCGGCCCGAATGTCCGGGGCGCCGCCTCCACGCGCCTCCCGGCACCTTAACGCCGCACGGCGCAACTACGGTGCGCGAAGTTCGTCGAGGAGCCAGGCCCGGGCGAACGCCCAATGGCGCTTCGCGGTGGTGGGGGAGAGTTCAAGGATCGCGGCCGCCTCGGCGATCGGCAGCCCTACGAAAAACCGTAGCTTCACCAACTCCGCCTTCACCGCATCTTCGGCGGCCAAGCGCGTCAGGGCTTCGTGGATTCGGAGCACTTCGTCCGGCTCGCTTTCCGCTGCGATGTCGAGGTTTTCGAAAGGGATCCGCTCGGCTCCGCCGCCTCGCTTCAGCCGCTGCCGTCGGCGGGCTTGGTCCACGAGAATCCGCCGCATGGCCTCGGCCGCCGCGGCGAAGAAATGCCGCCGGTTCTGCCACGCGTGATCTTCTCCGGCGATCCGGAGCCAGGCTTCATGGACGAGCGCGGTGGGCTGCAGGGTCTGGCCCGCCGGCTGTTCTGCCATCCGAACGGCGGCAAGGCGGCGCAGGTCCTCATAAACAAGCGGCACCAGTTCGACAGCGGCGTTCGGATCGCTGCCATCGATCGCGTTCAGCAATCGGGTGACCTCCTGCTTGGACAGAGCATGCTTAACCCGCTGGCCTCGGGTAAGTCATGTAACGGCGCGACGTCTGGCGTGGAGGGAGGAGCAAATTGTTCCGCTGGGGTATTCGGGTCAAGTAGCGCGTTGACCCGTGGGTGGAACGGCGCACTTGGCCGTGGAGTGTCGACGGCACGGAAGGAGCGTGGGACGGAGGGAACGGATTGCGCCGTGGTGGGTGGCGCAGTCCGTCGAGATCAACCGAGGCGCTGGCGCAGTTCGCGTAGGAGCTGGAGGCCCTGCTCACGACGGTGATAAAGTGTGTCGGGAGGCAGAGCGGGCCTGGATGCCGGCGGGGGTTGGGTCGGAGCCGGGGGGCGGAGGGCGACGCGGCTGATTGCGAGGTCTTCCTCGAAGCGGTCGGGTTGGAGGAGATTGGAGAGTTTGAGGGCGCCGACGTTGCGGCGCCCGGCGCGGATTTCGCGCTGAAGTTAGACGACGAGATGACGGAGTTCGTCGGTGGAGTGACCGGCGCGCAAGAGCTCTTAGCACATCCGTTCACGGTCTTAGCCGAGGCCGAGTTGCTGGCCGGTGACGGAGCAGTAGATCCGGTGCGCCTCGTGGATCGCGGCCGGATCGACGGGACGAGGCGGGTTCATGTCAGGAACCCGGATCGGCGCCGGCAGGGGCGGCGCGAACGGGGCGCTGGAGACCGGGGACGCAGGGCACCTGGGCCAACGCGCTCTGGACGTGAACGGGCGTGAGAGAGCAGTCGCCGGCGGCCTGGCAGACTGAACGCGGCGCGCTGTCCGTTGACCCCAGGGATCGTTGGTTTGCCGGGCCGGGCCTTGATCTGGCCGAAAACGATCTCATAGCCAAGCCGCTCCAGCAGGGCACGCGTGAAGTCCCGTTCCCCCACGCTGGCGCCGCCGGACACCAGAAGCAGGTCGATCCCGGCGATCGAGCCGGGGTCCAGGGAGCCCCACGCGACCTCGGAGTCCTCCGGCAGATGTTGGTGTACGACGTCGCACGGCCAGTCAGGCAGCAATGAACCGATGAGGACGGAATTTCTGCCGCGGATTTGCCCGAGCTCCGGTGTCTGATCTGGCGAGACAATTTCGTCTCCCGTCGTCAGATGCAGCACCGCGAGCCGTGGACTGACCAGCGGCTGGACGTGGCCGATACTGGCCAGCAGCGCGAGTGCACCGGGGTGCAACCGCGAACCGCCAGACAGGAGCAACTGACCCTGTCGCATCGCCTCGCCACGAAAGCGCACGTGGAGCCCCGTGCGGCGGGACAGCACATGGACAATCGACCCCTCGCGCTGCGTGTCCTCCAGCATCACGACCTGCAGGCCGTCGCCGGGTAGTGCGGCTCCGGTGGCGATCTGGACCGCCTCGCCGGGCTGAAGCGTCCGCGGCTTCCATTCCCCGGCCCGCAGGTTATCCACGATTTTCGGGTCACAGCCCGCTTCGTCCTGGCGAATGACAAAACCATCCACCGCAGATCGGTCGAAGGATGGCAAATCCTCCGACGCATGAACGGTCTTCCGTAGTACGCGGCCAAGGGCCTGTGCCAGCGGTAGGTGCTCGGCCGGCAGGGGTGCGCACCGCGCCCGAATCTCGGCGAGTGCCTCGTCGAGGGTGTGGGCACCGGTGCGGCGTAGGTCGAGGGGGACGCTCATGCGGGAACTGAGCGGCGTTTCCAGATCGGTAGATCCTCTTTCAGGCGGTCCATAAACTCGACGAGGAAGGAAAAACCTTCGCTGCGATGGCTGGAGGCGATGCCACGTAAATCGCCGCTTCGCCCACCGGCACGATCCCGACCCGGTGGATGACGTGGGCGCCGAGGCAGCGGTGCTTTTTCGACAGGGCTTCGAGTAGTCGGCGCAACTCGCACTCCGCCATCCGCGGGTATGCCTCGTATTCCAACGCACCGATGGGCAGGCCGTCGTCATCCCCGCGCACCAGCCCGCGAAATTCTGTCCACGCCCCCACCCGGCCCGGGTCGATCTCCGGGGTGGATCTCCCGCCAATGGGCAGGTCGGTGAGTTGGACATGGATTTCCATGGGGGGCTATCCGCCGGAGACCGGCGGGATCAACGCCACTTCGTCAGCTTCCGCGAACCTTGCGTCTGGGCCGGCGTATTCCTGGTTCCGGGACAACCGCACCACGCGACGGAACGGAGCGAGGCCGGGATGCACCGCAATGAGTTCCCTCCAGAGCTCCTCGGTGCCCAGTTCACCGCGGGTCAACTCAAACTCGGCCTGACCGGCTACGTCTCTCAGGTGGGCGAAGAAGAGGATGCGCATGGCGGGGTTCAGTGGATCAGGCGATGGCGTCCCAGGAAAGCCTGGCCCCGGAACACCAGGAGCAGCGCGAGGACACGAGCGAACGTGGCGGCAGACCGGCGGCGTACGCGGGAATCGGCTCCTGTCAGATCGGTCGCACCCGCAACTGAGGCAAACAGGAAGCGCGGTAAGCGGCACTCCTGGCGCGAGCGCCGAGTCCGCCGAGTCTCTGGCGCATTGCGTGCACTGTAGTGCTCGCGCGACACATACGGAACCACCGGTGTCGCATTGCCGTGAGGAACCGCGGCGTGCGCTTTCACGGGGAAACCCGCAGTATGCCATCGGTGATAATGTGACCGCGCAGGCCAGCACGCCCGCGGAGCCAGTCTTCCGCACCGGTACCAAGCGCGAGGTTCATCCAGTGGCACGGGCGGCACTCCTCGACACCGAGGAAACGGACGCCTTGAATCTGAAATTCGCGGCCGATCAGCGCCGAACAATCCAAGTCGCGGACGAATGCGTTCCGCCGCGTGGCCTGCGGAAGAGCGCCGGGTAGTTGGAGTTCGCGCCGCAGCGCCTCCCATACTTCCATCGCAAAGAAGGTGATCTGGCCTTTGTAGTTCTCCCGGTAACCGAAGAAACGGTCGCCCCGGATTCCGCAGCCTGCGACACATTCGATTTCGTCGACCGCCAGGATCGGATGCCCGCCCGGCGGCTGGTCGTAGTGGCCGAAGTAATTGTGGCCCGGCGAGATGAACAGATGTTCGATACGAGTCATTCCTGGAATCACTCAGGCTAAGTGGCGATCGCGGCCGCGGCTCCCGCCAGGGCTTGGTAGGTCTCCAGGCACCGACCGCACAGGCCCTGTTCGGCGGTCCATCCCGGATACTGGTCGGCAATCGTACGCGCGAGGTCGGGCGGCAACGCGCCCTCGGCCACCCAGGCGAAGGTCGGGAACTCGCAGAGCGGACAGGACGCGCCGGGCGCGGGGCGGTGCGCTTCACGCAGGCCGCGGGGATCAGCAATCAGTGCCAGGAACTCCCCATGACGTGGCGCCGCGTTTCGCCAGAGGGCCTCGAAGGTGCCCGTCCGGCGCGCTTCCGGCCAGAAGGAGTAACCCCGGGAGAACGCGGTCTCGTGCTGCTCGCGGGTTGCCGTGGGTGTCAGGCCGGCGGCGGAGAGGCGGCCGTCGATGGTGATGTCCCAGAGCAACCGATAGCGCTCGCGCGCCAGACGCTGCTGGGCGGCGTTTAGGCCCGGCAGATCGAGCACCGGCAGGTACCCGAAATCTGGACTGACCATGTCGCTTAGATGGGTGAATTCATGGCGAAGATAGTCCCTCAAAGTGCCGTCTCGCTCGAAGGACTCCGGGGGAAGCGCGACGATGGCGCTCCGCTGCCGGGCTTCGTTGACGTAGAGTTCCGCGCCGTCGTCGTTCTTCCCGCGGGTCTTGCGCACCGCGAGTACGCCAAGTTTTTCCGTCAACAGGGGGAATTCTTTCACGAGACACGTCAGCACCTCCTCCAGACCCCATTCGCGGAACCATTCCAGGTGCAGTCGGAAGAAGGCGGTGTTGCGCTCGTCATGATCGAGGATGGCGTAAAGCCGTTCACGCTCGCGGTGAAAACGGATGATCTGGAGAGACGACACACCTTTGCGCCGGCCGCTGGTGCACAGGAACGCCGCTGCCTCCACGAAGTCCTCGTCATAACGCAGTTCCATGGCTAGAAGCCGGCCCGGCGGTTTGGCTGGTTGTCGGCGCGCGCGGCGAGGCGGACGACCGCTCGACGCAAGGCTGGATCCGGTGGAAGGAAGGCACTCATGCGCCAGCGGGGCTCAGGGCGCCGGGTGGCAAGTTGGAAATCCCGCAGGCATCGCACATGCGATCGGCGGCCTCGTCGACCGGACGGAGCGCCAGTTCCTCGCTGCCCGAAATCACTCCGAAGACTTGGCACTCGGACTCCACGAAGGTTCTCGTGACCTCGGCCAGACTGCGCAGGGCCGGATTGCTGGTCGCGGTGGCAAGGCGGCGGCCGAAGGCGGGGGTCCAGCGGCCAAGATGTTCGCGGAGGAACTTCCTTTGCGCCTCCCGGCAGAGGGCGTGATCCGCGCCGTCGAGCTGGTACTCAAGCGCATACGCGTCCTTGGCGGCGAGCACGCACAGGAACTCCAGTTCAAGGCCCAAGTGATCGTGTCGCTCCCCGGCGTCGGGGGCGATCTCGAGGCCGAAGGCCCGATAGAACGCAGCGAGATCGGCGAGGCGGTGCGGCTGAAAGAGCGGATCGGCCTTGATGTCTCCGTACTCGATTTCGTTCAGGGGACAGGAGCCGCGTGCGGCATGGCCGAAGGCGGTGAGATATGCACCGAGAAAAGCCTCGAAGCCGGCGGGTTGAAAGTGCCGTTCCAGGCCCTCGGTGGCCGTCCTGACCGCCCCGCCAAGGAGGCTTGCCACGGAATGCAAGGTCGCGAGCGTGGTTGGCTCCGTCAGCCATTGCCAGTTCCCGGGGGTGGGATCCTCGTACGCTTTGGCTAGATAGCGATAAACAAAGGAGCGGGCGAGAGCGTGATGAATGCTCGACTGAAGGCTGTTGGACTCGGCGCCGGCCGATCCAGCGTGGCGACGGTCCGTGGCGGGAACCCCGGCCCGTGAGGGCCCGTTACCCTCCTCCGGGATACCGGTCGATTTCGGTGCTGTATAGTTGCCGAAGACCGAGCGCCTCGGGGTATTGGTGCGGGCGGCCCACTCGCCGGGGCGGGCCGTCTCAGATGGAGTTGGCATGTTTGTCAGGACGAAGGTGGAGCGGCTCTTCCACGGTGGTTTCGATGATCTTGGTGCCGTCCTTCGCGTAGCCGATGATGGTATCGTTATAGAGCACGAACTTCTTGCCGCGCACCTCGGTCTCGAAAACCTTCGGGCCTTCCTTGATCTCGTAGCGGTGGCAGATGCGCTGATCCTTGCCGAAGAGTTGCAGTACGGCGAGCAGCTCACGGTCGGGGGCGGTGTACCGCTCGATGGCGGCGTCGACTCCCGGGCCAAACATCTGGCGGAGATAGAGCCTGGACACCCAGCGAGGAGGGATGTAATAGCCGTTGGGTTCAGTGCCGAATTGCGGATAGATGGGCAGGGCGACCTTCGCGACGTGAATCAGGTAATAGAGCGGGTTGTAGCGGTCCTCCTTCCAGGTGCCGTCGGGGTTCAACCCAACCAGGCCCTGCAAACGGATCTGCCCGATGCAGGACGCCATGCACCGGGTCTGCATCGGCAGTCCCTGGCCGGCCTGATCCTTCCCCTCGACACGCGGGAAGCAGCCGATGCACTTCTCCGTTGTACGGGTTGTGCCGCGGTAGTAGGTCTTCTTGTAGGGGCAAGCCTCCATGCACTTCCTGTACCCGCGGCAGCGCTCCTGGTCCACCAGCACGATCCCATCCTCGGGGCGCTTGTAGATGGCGTTGCGGGGACAGGCCGCGAGACAGGCGGGGTACGAGCAGTGATTGCAGATGCGGGCGAGGTAGAAGAACCAGGTCTTGTGTTCGGGGAGCAACTCACCGCCCTTGAAATAGCCGCCCTTGACTCCCTTCTCGTTGCCCACCGGGTGATCCTCGTACCGGTTGGGCGCCGACCATTCCTCGTCGGTCGGCAGGTATCCCAGCGCGCGATTGGCGCCCTGGGGTCCTATGAACGTCTTGGCAGCCTCGAACACGGTCTGGCCATTGAATTTGCCGTAGGGTGCCTTGACCTCTTCGGGTTTGCCGCCCCAAGTCTGACCGTCGGGGTTGGCCTGTTCGAGCAGATCGAGGGTCCTGACGTCCCAGTGGTGTGGATACCCGCCGTAGGGCTTGGTCTCCACGTTGTTCCACCACATGTATTCCTGGCCCTTCGAGAAGGTCCAGGTGGACTTGCACGCCATGGTGCACGTCTGGCAGCCGATACAGCGGTTGATGTTGAAGATGAAGGCGAACTGCTGGTCCGGATACGCCGCTTCGTACGGGTATTCCATATCCCGACCAAGTTGCCAGTTGAGAACGTTGCTCATGGTTAATAAGGAATTGGGCGCGAGAGCCTGCCGTCGGTGGCGATCAGATCTCGAACCGGGGAATGGGCGCGCCGGTCGGGTCGGTGAGTTGGTTATCCCGGCTGTCGCTGGAAGAGGAGGATGCCAGAGTCGGCGCCGGGGAATGGAGGGTGGGCGCCGGCACGGGCTTCTCGGGGCGGAGGCCGGGATCCGGCCAGGGTGCCGGTCTTCCCCACCGTGCGAAGACGCCGGCAATAAGGTCCCGGATGAACGCCTCCCCGCGCTGCTGGAAGGCCAGGTTGGGGCCGAGATAGTGCGGGTTGGCGAACAGCGCCAGAATCCGGCGGTGGTCGTACCCAAGCCGCATGAACTCCTCCGCGAAACATTCTGCCATGTCGTTGGTGGTATCCTCGGAAGACAGGAATGCCATGCCGTTCAGCTCCAGCGGATCCTCGATATCAAATTCGTCTTTCGGCATAAGAGGATGGATTCGGGAGTTACTCGAACGACGTCCCGCCTCCGCCTTCGCTCTTGCTCGCAAACCCACCGGCCAGGTATTGCAACATCGGCTTGCCCTCGGCGTCCGGTGCCATGCCGTTAAGTCCCGGCTTCCAGGGACCTTTGCCCCCGAGACCACCATCTTCAGCCTTGGTTATCCGGATCAGGCACTCCTTCGGGACGGTGTTGACGGCGTGGTTGTCCGCCTCGCCGCCGAACAGAAAACTCATGAACGCCTTCGATTTGTGAAACAGGGTGTCGGTCTGGTGCATCGGCATATGCCAGTTGCGGGTGACCGACTGCTGCGAGCCGAAGCGAAAGTTCGAGATGTAGCCTTCCTCGGTGAGTGAAAGACCGTCGGGCCGCGTCTGCTGCGCCTTCACCGTCTTCTCCGTGGCGATGAAGGATCCGTGCTTCATCATTACCACGTGGTAGGGATAGGCTGCATTGAACGTGAGCCGGAGCATGAGCCGGCTCACTTTGTAGAACGGATCGCTCGGGGTTGCTCCAAGATACGGCCGATCGGCTGGATTCGCGTCGACGTAGACATAGTCGCCGTCGGCGATGCCCAGGTCGCGGGCCGCCTGTGGGTTCATGTGGATCTGGTGCTCCCCCACGTTTGGCAGGCGTTTATCGAGGCGGTACGGGTCACCGAAGTTCGAGTTCCAGATGAGGTGCCAGTCCACGTTGGCCCACGAGGAATGCACGCTGTGGCGCGATTTCGGCGTGAGGCAGTAGAACTGGAACCCTTTTTCCCACAGGAAATTCTTCGAATTCTTGGTGTCCGCCCAGGACATCTTGACGTTGCGCACGGTCCGCTCGTCCCAGTGCTCGGCGTCTAGGGGAATCCCGTAATCGTTCGGACGCACCAGGGGATTTGAGCTGACAATGACGTTCGGCAGATACGGAGTGGCTTCCGGGCCTTCGCGGTGGACGATGAAGTTCTCGCCGCAATCAAGGGCCGTCGGGTCGTCGCTGTACGAGTGGAGCCGCCCGGTGTCGGTGTAGAACGGGTAATTGTCATGAATCTGCTCGTAGAAGGGGATGCGCGGGTAGCTGCGGAACAGCATCAGGGCGCCGCCCGGCGGGCCGTATTTCCCGGCCATGATGTCCTCGACCCGATAGCCGGCGGTGGTGGTGCAGGTGTCGAGCAGGCGCTGGATGTAGATGCTGCGCTTGCCGTCGTGTTCAAACTGGAAATGGGAGTGGAACCGCTGGTCACCGGTGACTTTGCCGAGGGCGTCGGCGATTCCGGCGAGGATGGCCAGGTCGTCCTTGGAGTCGTAGAGGGGCTTGATGCCGCCCTTCCAGATTTGCAGGAAGGGATTCGAGCAGCTTGCGGTGATCTCGAGGTCCTCGAACTCAACCCACGAGTTGGCCGGCAGGCCGAAGTCGGAGTACTCGACGCTGGCCGTCATCTGGGTGTCCATTGTCACGATCAACTCAACGTTCGGGTTCACGTTCTTGATCATGCCGTACGCCCATTTGGCGTTGTTGATCAGGTTGACGTTCGTCGTGAAGATCGCCTTGGTCGGCGTGGGCATGTGGGACTTGCCCGTGAAGACTTTGCGACCCTCCTTCGGCGTGTTCACGATGAGGGGACGGTCGCCGTGGTTCCAGTAGGCGGGTTCCTCGTCCTTGGTGTAAGCGTGGGCGTGAATGTCCCGGCCGTGCGCTTTGGGGTCGAGGTTCTGCTCGAATGGGTCCTCGGCAACCCAGCCCTTGAAGCCCGGGCCGGTGAGCTTGCTGCCCTGGAAGAGCGCGGCCTTGTAGTTTCCAGCCCAGCCGTGGCAACCCGCGCCCGGCTTGCCGATGTTGCCGGTGAGCATCAGGGGGAGATAGGCGGCGCGGTTGGCTTCCGTCGCGTGGAACCAGTGGTTGATGCCCTCGCCCTGATGAATCGAGGCAGGGGTGGTCGTCGCAATGTCCCTCGCGAGCCGCTCGATCAGATCCCGGGGGGCGCTCGTCATCTCGGATACGCTGTCGAGATCGTAGTCGCGTAGGTGAACGCGGTAGAGATTCCACGAGGTTGCGGCTTCAACCTCGGTGCCGTCGACGAGTTTGACCGTGCCCTTCCAGTCGAGGGTCGGAACCAGCCCGCTCTTGGCGAGTGTTTCGCCGACCATGTCGCGCGTCAGGGGTTTGGGGGAATTCGATGTGGCATCCCAAACCACGAAATCACCGAGCTTTCGGTGCTGTTCGTCGGTGAGTCCCTGGACTCTCTTGCTGGGGCTATCCTCGCTGAGCGTGCTGGTGTAATTTGGAATGATATCTGCGGCTCGCAGGCGCCTGCCGTTTTCGGTGCGTACCAGCAGCGGGAAGTCCGTGAAGCGGACGACGAACGTCTCGTCATACCAGTGATTGTCCATCATCAGCCGCGTCACCCCGAGCCACAGCGCGGCGTCGGTGGACGGTCGCACCGGAATCCAGTAATCGGCCTTGGTCGACGGCGCACCATATTCCGGGGCGATCACCACGATCTTGCAGCCTCGTTCCATGGCTTCGACGAACCAGTGGGCGTCGGCCATCTTGTTCTCCACGAGGTTCTTCCCGTTCATGATGATGAGCTTAGAGTTCCTGAGGTCGTTGAAGTCGGTCTCGGAATTCTGCAAGCCATGCACCCAGGGATGGCCCGGCGCCTGATCACCGTGCCAAGTGTAGTTCGACCAGACTCGTCCCGCCTTGGCGTCCTGCGGTTTGACCCCGCGGACGTTCACGTCGAGCAGCGCGAGAGAGTTGCAGAGGCGATACATGCCATACTTGCCGAGGACCCCCAGGAGGCCCATGCCGCCGCGCATCTTGATGGTGCGTGTGCCCGCGCCACCCATGTCGTCGATCATCTCGCGGGGATAGCCCTGGGACTCGAGAAGTTTCGCTCCCGCCTCGCCGCTGTACCGGGTGGCGATGGCCTTGGTCGCCCTGGCGATGTAACCGAAGGCATCGTCCCACGAAATGCGGTCGAATTTGTCGGTTCCCCGCGTGTCGAATTTGTACTTCGCCTTGACTTCCGGGGTCAGGGTGG